>JAHJRV010000059.1 GCA_018830725.1 Actinomycetota bacterium
AAAAATAATTATGAGAAAAATGTCAATAGATAAAAATAAAAATATTAACATAATCTCAGATATAGGAAAGAAAGTATTAATTTTCATTTTGAGAACGTATAAGAGATACTTATCAAGAGTCCTTCCACCTTCATGTAGATTTTATCCAACATGTAGTATGTATACCATTGAAGCCATAGAAAAATATGGAATTTTTAAAGGTGGACTTATGGCCATATTGAGAATTTTAAGGTGTAACCCATTTTCAAAGGGAGGATATGATCCTGTAAGATAGGAGGATGTAAAAAGATAGGAGAATTTAATAAAAAAAAGTAAAATTTATATTCTTATGAAGGGACGGAACTAAATTGACAATTTTAAATCCATTAGTAGAAATTTTAAAAACTATAATTGTATTTTTTTACGATCATGTTTATCCGAATTACGGTGTTGACATAATATTATTAACTATTGTTGTAAGGATAGCCATGATGCCACTTACATTGACACAGGTAAAATCACAGGACAAAATACAAAGGATACAACCACAGATAATTAAGATAAAGCAAGAGTATAAGAATGATAGAGAAAAAATAAATATGGAGACCATGAAAATATATCGTGAAAACAAAATTAACCCATTATCGGGATGTCTACCATTGCTACTACAACTTCCCATACTATTTGCTTTGTTTATGCTGTTACAGAGTTATCCTCCAATTAAAGAGGAATCTTTTTTGTGGTTAAGCAAATTAGGGCAACCGGATCCTTATTTTATATTAGTAATAATTTTTGTTATTACATCATTTCTTACGCAACAGATGATGGTAACAGATCCAAGTCAGAAAGCGATAAAATACATCATGCCAATAGCAATGGGTTTTATTTTTTATAAATTTGCAGCAGCGCTTTTTGTATATTTTAATATATCAAATATTTGGCAATTGGGTGAAAGATATATAATATCAAGATTCTTTGTTTCTAAAGAGAGCGAAGAAACTACATATAAGAAGCAAAAAGGAAAAAGCAAAAAATGATTAATGAATATATTGAAGAAGTTGGAAAAGACATAGAAGAAGCTACAAAAAGGGCATTAGAGAGAATGAATGCAACACGTGATCAGGTTTTAATTGAAATAATAGATGACAAAACAAAAGAGAATGAAGGTGATGAAGTAAGAATAAGAGTTACCCCTGTTGATTTAAGGGAAAAGAATGCCGAGGAATTCATAAATAAGATGATGGAAAGTTTTAAGATTAAAGCAGAAATTGTTTGGGAAGAAAAATATGATGTACCAATAATGAGGTTGTACGGAGACGAGATGGGAATAATTATAGGAAATAAAGGAAAAACTTTAGAGGCAATACAAATTTTAATGAGCATAATAGCAAATAAGAACTCACTAGTAAAAGGGAAAATATATTTAGATATTGAGGATTATAGAAAAAGGAAAGTAAAAAATTTAGAGCAACTTTCAGAAAAAATGGCTGAGAGAGCTGTGGAAACCGGAGAAGATGTTATTTTAGAACCGATGACTGCAAGCGATAGAAAAGTGATTCATAATTTTTTATCTAAAAACGATGAAGTTATCACTATGAGCATGGGGGAAGAACCTGAAAGGAAGGTTGTTATAACCCCTGTTAGGAAGTATGATAAATAAATTTAACAAAAAGCATAAGCTTGATAATCTACTTGTATTAAGTGTGGGAGTTGTTAAAATTAATACTTATAAAAATTTACCTTCCTATAGATTTCAAACCAAAGTAAGACAAAATAGCAATTATAACAACAACAAAGAACAGAATTGAAATTAATAAAATCAAAGAATCTGTTCTTACCTCTTCTGACAAGGCTTTTATTTGAAAGACATCATAAAAGTTAACATTCCAAACTGGTTTATCCTCTTCGTGATTAAAGCTAACTGGTTCTGTAAGATAAATATATTTTCCAGGAAGAGAAGCCCTAACTTCAATATCAATAAGTTCAGAAAGATCTGATAAATTCTCAATAGATGAATTTTCAATTTCTAAAAGGCTTAAATCAATGTTAGAAGTATTAAGAAATGCATTTAATAAATAGGTCCTTTTAAAAATACCATTAACTTTATCAACAGATAGAGAAAGACCATGTCTTTTAATTTCATTTGAAAGTTTTGATAATTCATTTAAATCAGAAAAACTATATGTAAAAACGATAAAATGTTTATCATCCTTATCTAATTCCTCAAAAGAAATATTTTTACTGGTAAATGAATCTCTAATATCTTTTAAGAAATCGTCTTCAGATAAATTATCATAGAATTCCTTATCAAAAGCTATACTGTAATTAATGTAACCTGATTCATCTGAGTTGACATTTATAAAAATATCAACATCCACGCAACTCGATAAAAATAGAACATTTATTATAAATAGTAATATTAATATGAATATTTTTTTAAGATTCATTTTCATAAACACATAGAAGTAAAAAATAAAATTAATTTATTATTATATGTTAAAAAGTAAAATAAATAAATATTATTATAAATTTCATGAAGAATTTTATCTCTGAATTAGTCGCTCAAAACTCCTTCCTTAAGATAGGGGTAGCTCAAAATAATGTTACACGTGAAACAATTGTATCATTGTTAGCAGAAAGATTCATCAATTTGTCCCGAGTAAAAGTGTAAGACTTCACTCAGACAAGGTCATACAATATATTTCTAATAAATAATATGTACTATTAACAAGATAATTTTACAGTTTACTTTTGAAAAATAACTATAAGAAATTACTTCCCCCTTTGGGAGAATGTAATTTAGATATAAATAATTAAAAATTACACCATTAGTGTCAACTTAACACATTAACAATACAAATTATGAAAGAAATCACTTGCTTACACCTGGAGAAAGCCATAAAACATTATCAATAAAAATTAACAATTTTAAGAGTACAATATTTTATTATAGCACAATAATTACTAATAATATTTACTAAAAAAATACCAGAAAGCCAATAACTTCAGTTGTTGGATGAATGGCAAAAAAAAGTTCATAACAAAGCATTTATTTTAAGATATAATTATAAGCATGAATAAAACTCTTAAAACCTTCAAATACAGATTGTTCCCAACCAAAAAACAAAAGAGGCTTCTTCAAGAGCAACTTGACGAATGCCGATGGCTTTATAATCATTTTCTTGAAGAGAGAAAAAACTCTTGGGAGAAAGAGAAGAAAAACATCGGTTATTTTCAGCAATGTAATTCTATTCCTACTCTGAAAAAAGAAAGACCATCTCTTAATAAAGCATATTCCCAAGTGCTTCAAAATATTGCTGATAGAATAGACAAAGCCTTTCAAAACTTTTTCCGTAGAGTGAAACAAGGAGAAGAACCTGGTTACCCTCGTTTTAAAGGATTTGACCGCTATGATAGCTTCACCTATAAACAAGCTGGCTTTGGCTGGAAGATTGACAATGACCGTCTTTCTCTTTCTAAAATAGGTTCTATTAAAATTAAACTTCATCGTCTTATTATAGGAAATCTCAAAACCTGTACTATCAAAAGACAAGCTGACAAATGGTATGTTTGCATCCCTGTTGAATATGAACCAAAGCATTTGCGGAAAAATAAAAAGGCTGTTGGTATTGATGTTGGACTTGAAACCTTTACTACTCTTTCCACTAAAGAGAAAATAGAAAATCCCCGCTTTTTCAAAACAGATGAGAAAGCACTTGCCAAAGCTCAAAGAAAATTGTCTAAACAGAAGAAAGGAACCCCTAAAAGACAAAAAATCAAAAAAGTAGTTATTCGTATTCACGAAAGAATTTCTAATAGGCGTAATAACTTTATTCATCAAGAAGCTCGGAAAATTGTCAATGGCTTTGGTATTATCTGTATTGAAAAGCTGAATGTTAAATCTATGCTTAAAAATCATTTTTTAGCGAAATCTATCGCAGATGTGGCGTGGAATCAATTTGCCCAAATACTTGCGAGTAAAGCGGAAGAAGCTGACCGTAAGTTTGTAGCAATCAATCCACAAGACACAAGCCAAAGATGTAGTCAATGTGGAACAGTAGTTAAAAAGAAACTGTCCACTCGTTGGCACAAATGCCCTATTTGTAATATTCGCATTCATAGAGATTATAACGCTTCCTTAAATATTCTGAGACTGGGGCTACAGTCTCTCGGTATCCAATCCGTAGAAGCCTCTTACTTTAGTCGTGGGGAGTAGTCACACGTGTAACAATGAAGGTAGTATCAATTTAATTATTTATAACACTGAAAATAATTCATTTTAAACTTAACATATTCTAATTCTAAGTCTTCTCTCACATAATAACTTTTAGTGGATCACTAAAGACGTTAAAATTTATATTTTAATATAGTAAAGAATGGGATGATAACTTATAAAAATATAAAAATATATTTATTCTCAAAATTTTTTATATATTTTTATTAAAATAAATGTTAATATTTTTAATACTATAGTAATAAAAATAGATTCGGGGAGGTAGAGATACTGGTAAGAATCCCCAAACTTTAGCTCCTGGGAGATTAAAAAGATAATAGATTTTACACTTAACTCAAGAAATTTAATACTTTTTAAGTTATAATTAAAAATACTAATAAATATTTAAATAAAGATGTATTGTACACAAGCAAGGTTGACACTTTTATTACATTATATTACTTTTTCAAAGAGCAAACTGCAAATTTATCTCGTGTATAATACAAATAAAGTTATTTAAAGCTATTTGAAAACATAAAATAAAGGAATAAGATAAAATTAATAAAATCTAATTATAGGGGAAAAGTATGGTTTTCAAGAGTATAATTAATTTTTTTAGAAGTAAAAAGAAAGAAGAAAAAGAGGGAATTAAAGAAGGAATTGCTGATATAGAAAGGGAGAAGACAGAGGGAGAAATTGAAAAAAGACCTGCTGAGGAAGTTAATAAATACGAGGAAGAAGGGATAGAAGAGGTAGGAATTATAACTAAAGAGAAAGAGATAAGAGTAGAAGGAGAAGAAGAGAAAGAAATTATTATTGATGAGGGAGAAGAAAAAAAAGAAGAAGAGGATTACACAAAAATCTACAAGGAAGAGGAAGAAATCAAAAGAGTTATTGCAATTGCAAATCAGAAAGGCGGAGTTGGTAAGAGCACAACTGCCGTAAACATGTCAGCATCTATGGCAAATATGGGGAAAAAAGTGATTCTAATTGATATCGACCCACAAGCAAATACAACCAGTGGTTTAGGAATTAGCAAATATGAAGTGAACAGTAGTATTTATGATGCAATAATAGAAAAAGTGGACATAAATGAATTGATTAAAGAAACAAAAATTGACGGTCTCTTCATAATACCATCAAATATTCATTTAGCAGGAGCCGAGGTAGAAATGACAAATATGATGATGAGAGAACAGAAATTGAGAAGAATTATAGAACCAATAAGAGAAAAGTATGATTTTATAATAATCGATTGCCCACCAGCTTTAGGAATATTAACAATAAATGCTTTGGTTGCAGCAGATGAGATCCTGATACCAATTCAGTGTGAATATTATGCTTTAGAAGGGCTGGGTCAGCTGCTCAGAACAATTGAGTTAGTTAAAAATAATCTAAATAAAAATTTAAAAATTTGCGGATTTGTTATGACCATGTATGATTCAAGATTAAAATTGTCAAACGAGGTTGTTGAAGAAGTTAGAAGGCATTTTGGTGATAAAGTATATAAAACAATAATTCCAAGAAATGTCAGAGTAAGTGAAGCACCAAGTTATGGATTACCTATAAATTTATATAATCCAGATTGTAAGGGTGCAATAGCTTATGAAAATTTTACAAAGGAAGTGATAAATTATGGTAAAAAGAGGTTTGGGGAAAGGACTTAGTGCATTAATCCCCACAAGGGAAAAGTTAGAAGGATTGGTTAAAGAAATATCAATAAATAAAATTCTACCGAATCCATATCAACCAAGGAAAGATTTTGATTTGCAAAGCTTAGATGAAATGGCCACATCAATAAAATCTGTTGGTGTAATTCAACCCATAGTTGTAAGGCCAAAGGGAGAGAATTTTGAGTTAGTTGTGGGGGAAAGAAGATTAAGAGGGGCAAAAATAGCTGAATTTAATACTATCCCGTGTGTAGTTAAAGACATAACTGATGAGGAGGTTATACAAATTTCTCTAATAGAAAATTTACAGCGTGAGGACTTAAATTCAATAGAAAGAGCAAGCGCATATAAAAAATTGGTTGATGATTTTAATATGACTCATGAAGATTTATCTCAGGTTCTTGGAATAAGTAGGGTATCAGTTACTAACACATTGCGATTATTAACTCTACCGGAAGAAATTAAAGAAATGTTAATAAGAGAGGTGATAACAGCAGGTCACGCTATGGCTCTTTTGTCAATACCTGAAGACAAGGATAGAATTGCTGTTGCACAAAAAGTAATAAAAAAGGGTTTAAACGTTAGACAAACAGAAAATCTGGTAAAAAGGATGAGTGATGAAGGAAGGGTAGCAGATATTCCGACTAAGTTCAAAGCACTTATACCAACAAAACTTCCTGTAATAATAGATAAACTCTCAGAACATTTGGGTACAGAAGTTAATATAAAGATGGGAAAGCGAAAGGGAAAGGTTGAAATAGACTTTGAATCAATAGGAGATCTTGAAAGGATATATTATCTTATAACCGGATTAGACATGGAATATTCAGAATAGGTATTGTTGTTAACATATAAAAAATCTCATCTCGTAATAAAAAAACATAAAAATATCTTATTAATAAAGGGATTATAATCTTAAAATAAATAGAGGTTAGGATATATGTTAAAGTTTAATAATTATGTTAGCTATTTATAACTTCTCTTAAATTTATTAAGTTATCATACTAAAAATGGGATTTGCACTAATGAGAGAATTTCACTTACAACAAAAGAGGTAAGAGGATTGTTAAAAGAGATAAAGGTTGAAAATATAGCCATAATTAATAAAGCACACATCAAATTTTCCCCAGGACTTACAATTTTATCAGGTGAAACAGGGGCAGGCAAAACATTAATAGTTGAAGCATTAAAACTACTTGTTGGTGAAAAAGCAGATAAAGATTTAATAAGATCTGGTAAAAAAAATGCTTATGTTGAAGGGTATATAGAATTAAATAACTGGCCCAAATTAATAAAGAATCTTATAAAGCTAAAATATGTTGATGA
>JAHJRV010000060.1 GCA_018830725.1 Actinomycetota bacterium
AGATTATTTTGATTTTGTAGTTCATATATTTAATATAAAATCAAGAGAATACTACAAGTTAGAACGACTCTGGAGAGATGCTGCTATTATTGAATGGGATAGTTAATATATATTTGAAACAGATTTTTGATAATAACATAAGTATGAATAAAAGTGGGGATGTAGCTCAGTGGAAGAGCGCTTCTCTGGCAGGGAAGAGGTCGTGGGTTCAAGTCCCATCATCTCCACCATTATTTTTTTAATAGGTTAGTATTATGGAAAAATATAATCCTCGAGAGATAGAAGAAAAATGGCGAAAAATCTGGCAAGAAAATAAACTCTATAAGACAGAGGAGACGAAAGAAAAGCCAAAATATTACTGTTTGGATTTTTTTCCTTATCCATCCGGAGATGGATTATCAGTTGGACATTGCAAAAATTATATTCCTACTGATGTCTTTTCAAGATTTAAGAGAATGTGCGGATTTAATGTGCTTCACCCGATGGGGTGGGATGCATTTGGACAGCCTGCTGAACAGGAAGCCATAAGTAAAGGAATTCACCCAAAGATAACAACTGCAAAATACACTGCAAATTATAAAAGACAACTGAATCTAATTGGTGCATCTTATGATTGGGAAAGGGAAATTAACTCAAGTCATCCCGATTATTACAAATGGACACAATGGTTTTTCCTGCTTCTATATAAGAGAGGCTTAGCTTACCGTGCAAAAGCACCAGTTAATTGGTGTCCAGAATGTCTTACTGTTTTGGCAAATGAAGAGGTAGAAGATGGTAAATGTTGGAGATGTAACGGTAAAGTCATAAAAAGAGATCTGATGCAATGGTTTTTCAAAATTATAGCATATGCTGATGATCTTTTAACAGATTTAGAGACTATTGATTGGCCTGAAAAAATAGTTTTAATGCAAAAAAATTGGGTAGGGAGAAGTGAAGGAATAGAGTTTGATTTAAAAATAAAGAACAGTGAAAAAACTATATCTGTCTTTACTACAAGACCGGACACAATCTATGGAATGACATTTGTAGTTTTAGCACCAGAGCACCCATTAGTTTATGAATTAACAACTTCGGAATTTAGAGATAGAGTTGACGCTTACAGGAAAGCTGCTTATCAAAAATCGGAGATTCAAAGAATTTCTCTTGAGAAAGAAAAAGAGGGAGTTTTTATTGGTGCATATGCTATTAATCTAATGAATAATAACAAGATTCCAATATATATTGCTGACTATGTATCTATGACATATGGAACAGGAGCAATAATGGCTGTTCCAGCACATGATGAGAGAGACTTTGAATTTGCCAAAAAATATAACCTACCAATTAGAGTTGTAATATCTCCACCTGATTGGGATGGTAAACCTTTAGAAGAAGCATATACTGGTGAGGGAGTTATGACAAACTCAGAGGAGTATAATAACTTCCATTCTAAAGATGGAATTAATAAAATATGTGATTACTTAGAAAGAGAAGGTATAGGTAAAAGAAAAATAAATTATAGAATGCGGGATTGGTTAATTTCAAGACAGCGTTATTGGGGTGCACCAATTCCTATTATATATTGTGATGATTGTGGTACTGTTCCAGTTCCTGAAGAGGATTTGCCTGTTCTTCTCCCCGATATTGATAAATATCAACCAACTAAAACTGGTGAATCTCCATTAGCCAAAGTTTCTGAATTTGTTAACACAGTTTGTCCTGAATGTAAAAAACCTGCAAAACGTGAGACAGACACAATGGGAGGATTTGCATGCTCTTCCTGGTATTTCTTAAGATTCACAAGTCCACATTATATTAATGGTCCTTTTGAGCCGGATAAAATAAAGTATTGGATGCCAGTTGATTTATATGTTGGTGGAGCAGAGCATGCAGTAATGCATCTACTATATGCAAGATTCTGGACAAAAGTGATGTATGATGCAAATATAATTAATTTTCATGAACCATTTAGTAGGTTGTTAAATCAGGGTATGATGCATGCTCCAGATGGGAGATTGATGTCAAAATCAAAAGGAAATGTAATAACTCCTGATGAAGTTGTTGAAGAATATGGTGCAGATGCATTAAGAACCTACGAGCTATTCTTAGGACCTTTTGAGCAAGATGCTATATGGAATGATAGAGGAATAAATGGTGTCTTTAAGTTTTTAAAGAGAGTTTGGAGATTAATACTTAAAGAAAGACCATTAATATTTATACAGAAACCATCAGTTGACAATGAGGATATTAGTAAAGAATTACAAAAAATGATACACAAAACTATTAAAAAAGTAACAATGGATTTTGAAAAGTTCAAATTTAATACAGCTGTTGCAGCTTTAATGGAGTATGTTAATTATTTATATAGTAGATTGGATAAAAATATTTCTGAAGAAGTTTGGCTTAAGGCAATAGATACATTGATGATTCTACTAGCACCTATTGCTCCTTTTATGGCTGAAGAACTCTGGGAAATAACAGGCCATAAGGGCAGTATTCATATGCAACCCTGGCCAGAGTGGGATGAAAAATTAGTTTTTGAGGAAAAGTTCACACTGATTATTCAGGTAAATGGTAAATTAAGAGATAAAGTAGAAGTACCAATTTCAATATCAGAAGAAGAAATAAAAGAAATAGCATTAAAATCACCAAATGCACAAAAATTTATAAAAAATAAAAAGATAATAAAATTTGTAACGGTTCCAAATAAACTAATAAATATAGTAGTTAAGTAATTATAAAGTCTATAAATGTATAGTAGCTAAGTAATTATAAATTCTTAACTCACTAATTTTGTTTTAAAAAGTATTAATAAATTTAATAATTTATCATAAATCCAGGCATTAGAACCCTTAGAAATATATTAATCTTCTTCACCTTCCTTTTAATACACTAAACATTTTCTAAAATCCAAAAAACAACCAATTTTTCTAAAATCCAAAAAAAGACTGAACATTCTAAAATCCAAAAAATAACCAAGTATTCATAAATATTTCTGTTATTTTTCCTAAAGCGTTATTGTTAATAATTATTTTATATATTTACATAAATATACATATATGCTATAATTTAGTTAATCAGAATTATCAATGCAAAAAATAGTAAATAGAAATCGGTCAAAAAATACTCAATATTTAATGCAGAAATTCCTTTAAAAGAGAATCTTAGATTTAATTAAAGTAGAATCCTAAATTTCATCAGAGTAGAAACTAAAACTTAATCAGTGAAAACAAAAATTTTACAGAAGTAGAGATTATAGTTTAATCAGTGGAAATTAAAATTTAATCAATGAACACTAAGATTTAATGAGTGTAAATTAAAATTTAATAAGTGGAAACTAAAATTTAATTAGATTGGAAAATTAATCATAACCCCTCTCCCCTTGTGGGAGAGGGAAGGGAGAGGGGTATTAAATATAAATTGTTTAATACATGAATTCCAAATTTACCAATATAGCCAAAAATCTCAGGAGGAATTCAACGAAAGCAGAGAATCTTTTATGGAGATATTTACGAGCAAAACAGTTAGATGGACTTAAGTTCAGGAGACAACAAACAATTGGTAACTATATAGTTGATTTTGTCTGTTTTGAAAAGAAAATAATAATGGAGGTAGACGGTGGACAACATGCAACAAAGAAAGAGAAAGATAATAAAAGAGACAAATGGTTCAGAGAACAGGAATTAATATTATGGAATTAATTAAGAAAAAAGCAAATTACTACTTAGATATAGTAAAGGATGCAGCAAAATCAAAATTTTATAATTTTAAAAACTTGACATATGAGAAATGGCAGATTTTGGCTGTGATTTTTTTGGCAATAGTTATGATTATTACAGGTGTTTATTTGTATTTTAATTCAAAACCAAAACTACTTGTCCCAATAGATAACAGTCAGAATAATCAAAATCTATCATCAATTTATAAAAACCAAAATGAGATTGAAAATAATGGAAGTGAAGAAAATAAATATGATAATAATTTTTCAGGTGAAAATGATGGTGATAGATTAGATAATTTAAAAATTGTTGTTCATGTTTGTGGTGAAGTTAAATATCCAGGAGTATATTATCTTCAGAATGGACAAAGAATTTATGATGCTATTCAAAAAGCTGGTGGTTCTACAGAAGAAGCAGATATTCATCTTTTAAACTTGGCTCAAATATTATCTGATGAGGCGAGAATATATGTTCCAAAGAAAGGAGAGGTTGTTTCATCAGATAGTTTTTATTCAGACTCAATGTTAAATCAAAAAATAAATATAAATAATGCAGATTCAGCAACCTTGCAGAAATTATCGGGAATAGGACCCACATTGGCTCAAAGGATAATTGATTATCGTAAAAATATTGGAAGATTTAAAAGCATTGAACAACTATTGAATGTAAAAGGAATAGGACCCTCTAAATTTGAAGAGATAAAGGATAAAGTACAAATATAATATTTTTTAAGGGTTTTGATTTGAGAAAGAAGAACCTACAAGCATGGATATATTGGATCACACCTTCTTATTTAATAGGAATAATAATAGGTTTTAATTATAAATTCTCCCTATCATCACTTCTAACTATCCTCACAATTTTTTTATTAATACTTATTTCTTATAGCGTATATAGGACAAAATTTATTAAATATCTGATAGTAACAGTATTTTTCCTAATTGGAATTTTAGTAGTTACTCTGGTTATAAATAGAATGTCAAATAGTATTTTATTGAAATTTTCAGAGAGGAATTTGGATGTTACATTAGAGGGAACTGTTTGTTCAAGACCAATGTTTTTTAAAAATTCTGTGTCATTCTTTTTGGATGTTAAATATTTAGAATTTGAAGGAAATAAGTGGAAAGTAAATGAAAGAACTCAGGTATCAATCTTTTTTAATAAGCATGAAAATAATCTAAATGAAATTAGCAAAGTTTTAAAAAAATCAAATTCAAAAAATGATTTAGAAGACACTATATTTTTAGGTCAGGGGATTACTGTCTTGGGAAAATTAAATAAAATTGAAATAAAAGATTCTATAAAATTTTCATGGGAAAAGTATTTATATAATAAAAGGATTCAAACAAAACTCATAACAAATACCAATAAAATTCTAAGGACTTCAACACCTCTTTTATCCAGGATTAGAAAGTATATAACTGATAAGGCTAAAGCAATTTTTAAAAAGTATATGAATCATAAATACGCTCCTTTCTTAATTGGTACAATTTTGGGTGACAGGAGTGAAATCTTACCAGAAACAACTGATCACTTTACTAAATCGGGTTTACTCCACATATTGGCAATTTCAGGTGCTAACATGGTAGTCATTGCTTCTTCTATAATGTTTATCTCAAAGCTCATTAGACTCTCATTTTTCAAAAAAATTCTTATAATAATAGTGATTATTCTATCTTATACTTATCTTGTTGGTTATGAAGCATCAATTATAAGAGCCTCAATCATTACAATACTAACAATGCTGGCATTAATTTTGGGAAGAAAAAGGGATTCAGTAGCTCTTCTTTTAACATCAGGGTTATTAATTACTCTACATGATCCATTCTCAATATATGATATAGGTTTTCAGCTTTCTTTTCTATCTGTTGCTGGAATTCTTTTGATTTCACCTATAATTGATGAACTCCTTGGCAATAAATCAAATTTTCTAACTAATACCTTCTCGATTACATTTTCAGTGCTTCTCACTATAGCTCCCATCACCCTTTATCATTTTAAGCGATTCTCAATAGTTTCAATATTAAGTAATTTCTTAGCTCTTCCTGTATCAACCTTGATAATGAGCTTGGGTATGATCTGTGCTTGGCTCTCTTTGTTGTTTGAAAAAATGATCTATCCCTTTTTATGGGTTTTAGACAAGGCAACAGGTTATCTATTTTTTATAAGTAAAGTCTGTTCTAATATTCCATATGGTCAGTTATATTTTTCAAAATTTTCTATCCATTTTGTATTTTTGTATTATCTATTTCTATTATTTACAGTTAGTTTCTTAACAAAAAATAATATAAATAAAAAATTCAATAAGAAGTTTATAATATATTTAATAATTTTTTTAACAGTACTTGTATTTGCTTACCAGGTTTTTTTATACCTTCCACCAAAGAATCTATCTCTTACTTTTTTTAATGTGGGTAATGGTGATGCCTGTTTAATTAGAACGCCGGAAGGAATTAATATTCTTATAGATGGGGGTCCTGAAGGTAAAGATATTGTAAAAAAACTTTATCTAAGAGGTGTTAAAAAATTAGATTTAGTTATTCTATCTCATCCACATTCAGATCATATAGGTGGATTAATAGAGGTATTAAATGAGATTCCGATTAATTCAGTTTTAATGGGTAACTTAGATCTTTCTGAAAGCGACCAATCTACTATTGAAAAACATGATCTATTCTTAGAAATAATTAATACTAAACAGATACCTCTAATTATTGTAAAGTCAAAAAATATTCTGAGAATATCTTCTAAGTTGAATTTAATTCCAATCTGGCCAGAACCTGGTGATGTTATCTATCTAAAAGAGAATATAAATAATCAATCATTAGTTCTTTTATTAGAATATGAGAATAAAAAGATACTTTTTACTGGAGACATTGAAATTCAGGCTCAAAGAGAGATATTAAGTAGCTTGAAAAATCTATCAATGAATAAATTAGATGATTTAAAAAATACATCCATAAGCAAATCAAGTAGTTTAAAAAATCTATCAATGAATAAATCAAATAGTTTAAAAGATATATCAATAAATAATGATGTATATAATGATATTAACAACTATTTAATAAAAGCTGATATCTTAAAAGTACCACATCAGGGAAGTAAAGATGCTAATTTTTACCAATTTTTAAGAGCTGTCTCACCTAAGATAGCTATAATATCAGTTGGATTAAATAATAAATA
>JAHJRV010000061.1 GCA_018830725.1 Actinomycetota bacterium
ACAAATAACAGATATTACACGTGATATTAGTAGTGAAAAGGGTCATATGGTTGTAAGGACAGCAGGTTATGGAGATGCCTTATTTTTTATGGATGGAAAAGTAATAAAAGGAACATGGAGTAGAACAAGCGTTGCAGATCCTTATCTCTATTTAGATGAGGAGGGGAGACCAATAGGATTTAATGTTGGTTCAACATGGATATCATTTATACCCTCTTTAGATAAAGTATCAAGTACAAGTTTACAATAATTAATGACAATATATTATTTTTAAATATATTTATTATGAAAAATCAAAATAACAAAGAAGAAAATAATTTTATAAAGATTGTTTTAGAAGGAATCAGAATAGAGATACCTTCACGCAAACCTCTTATGTTGCTTAAAGAGGAAAAAGGTAATAGATATCTTCCTATATGGATAGGATTAAGTGAAGCATATGCTATTGCATTAGAACTTGAAGGTTATAAACCTCCAAGACCTATGACTCATGATTTGATGATTTCTTTATTAAGTCTTTTAAATACAACCATTGAAAAAGTTTTAGTAAATAATCTTATTAACAATACATTTTATGCTGAAATAACTTTGATGCGTAAAGATAAGATATTAAAATTAAGTGCACGACCAAGTGATGCAATTGCTATTGCTGTAAGGGTAAAAGTCCCAATTTTTGTATCCAAGAAGGTTTTAAACATAGCATCCATAAATATAGAAACTGTTGACGATGAGATAAAAAGATTTAAGAAATTTCTTGAAACAGTTAGACCAGAAGATTTTAAAGCTTAATGTGCTGTTTTTTAGTTTTACTTGTTTCCCCTCCCTTTATGGGAGGGGGTAGGGGGAGGGTATAAGTTTAAAATAAAATCTTTTCAGAGAAAAATATTAACAGATTCAATATGTTCTACTAAATAATAAAAATTTATAATAAATTAGCGATCATAATTTGAGACCATCTCTCCATTTTATTCTTATATTTTAGTAAATCTTTCTTATTAACTAATTTACCCTCCATCTTAGACTTTTCTCTAACTTCAATACCTGAGCTTTCAATTTCAATCAAATATGCAATTCCAAAATGTACTTTTCCAACATCATCGAAATCATCATTTATACATCCAATAATTTTACTTTTTAATTTCCCTCTATAAATTAGTTCCTCATTAAATTCTCTTTTTAATCCTGAATAAATTAAATCATGTGATTTATCAGTATCTTTTTCATTTATATGGCCACCTATACCTACTGAATATTTGTGAAAAAGTCTATCTTCTGCTCCAATGGGAAATCTTTGAAACATAAAATACTTATTTTTAAATTTTATTATCAAATAAGGAATTATCTGTTTGTAATTTGCATCATTCTCAACTAAAAATCTTTTCATAAATATTGAGTATTTTCTTATTCTTTTTAAATAATAGGTTATCTTCTCTCTTTCAAATCCCTCAAAAAATATACTTTCAAATAATTTTTCTCTTGGTATAACCAAAATTTTTTCAATATTCTCCTTTTTCATTTTATTTTTTCTTTCTTTAATATTAAATCAACTTAATATTTTATTTTATAATGATATCATTGATTTTAAGATATTTTATTTAAAAATTAATTTAAAAAGAAGTTTATTTATTATACTATTATCACTATATTTCAATTTAAATAAATTATTTCAAAAAGGATAGCTTATTGTGAAGAGAAATGAGAAAAATGAAAGTAGGGAAGAAAGGTTGCTTCTACTAATTAAACGCACTTTACCTGGAAAAATAATTGACCTGAATAAAAAGGGATTGAAACACTAGGAATCTTTTTTGTTATTAAACATTTTGTAAATATGAAAATAAAAGAAACATTAATGGAAATAGCTGCGACTATCGGTGGCTTTATTATTTGGATATTAATTATCGCAGCAATTTTTGGAATAATTTATGTAATAAAAATACCCTGGGCTGTTACTTCTCTTTCTGCTTTGGAAGCTTATCCAGAAGCAGAAAGAATCGCCAAAGAGAAATATGCCGATGCTTATTTATGGAACGTAGAAGCTAATACCGGTGAAATAGAATCTCAGGTGATCGGCTATGGTGATACAATCGAAGTTAAAACAAAATGGAATAAAAATCCCAGGCCCTTACATGATGATGGAACGGCTGAGGAATGGTATTTTTCATTCTATTCACCTTCTGAAAAATTGGATATTCTTGTAAATATTATAAAAAGGAAATCGTCCGGAAAAATTGAAGGAAATAGTTCAACAAAAGAAATAAAATTATCTTTTTCACAAAGAGTGGGACTTTCAAAAGAAGAAATCGAGGAGAAAGAGAAAGAGTTACGAGAAGGAAGAGAAAAAGCGATTTTCGATCCCAAAAATTGGAAAGTTGATTCTACTGAGGCAATAGATAAAGCGAGGGATGAGTTTTCTATTGCCAGATTAGCACTGGGAGGACAAAAAGATGAAACTCCTACTTGGATAGCTAGCTTGGCTGAACTCAAAAAAAGTCCAGGAGGAAAACAATGGGTATGGAAGACCATTGCTAAGATTGATGCAGTTTCTGGAGAAATTTTAGAAGAATTAGTAAAATAAATAACTCACAAAAGTCAAATATTATTACAATAACAGTTGTATATAGGAGTACGAATTGGTCAGAATGCATAATCAATTATCAAAAAAGGGTGAAGGACTTCTCCTAGAGATTACAGAACAGATCACACAGTCGGGACAAAACAGCGCTCAAAATTACCGGTCCTACACCATAAGGGTGGGAGGAGCTAAATGCTCAAAAAAACTATACAAGGAGGTGAACTATTATGGCGAAAGCGAAAGTTGTAATGCCGCCTAACCTTGGGTTAACTAGCGAAAGGGCTAGAGAGGTATTTGAAAAGTATTTCGGTGACAAGTATGAGATTCTGAATGCACCTAAGATTCGATTTTATGTCAAAAAAAGAGCTTTTATTGTCAAAAAGAGTGCTTGGGTAGGGGCTCTTGTTTGGTTAGAGCAGAAGAAGGGCAAGACTTACTTCGTTCTCGATGGAAAGCCTGCTTCCATAGCGATATGGGCGATATTTTTCACGTTATGTGTTTGTGCCTATGTTCCTTTTTTTTATGCTCTTAGCTTTGGGAGAACAGTAAAAGCTGTTGTTGGTAGTTTTATAATGGCGAATATTATAGTATTTCTTTTAACCTACATTGAAAGTCTCCCTAGTAAAAAATTGCTAAAAGAAGCAAAAGCATTCTTAGAAAATACAGATAAATTCAGGGAAACTTTATCGCAAATTTAAAGTGTAGAGAAATTGAAAGATCAGCTATGAATTTGCCTGTCTTTATGATCGGCTGGTGGAAGACCCTATCGGTAATATTTTCCAATTTATACGCTTTCTTACTTTAATAATTATCTTTATACCTGCCCAAATTCATCCATTTGCTGGATATCTGATATGTCTACTTTTAGCAATTATAGGTCTTTTTAGTAGTATTCTACGATTATTTAAATCACTATTGAAAGGAAAAACTTAGGCATCATTAATTAATAAGATTAGGCAATAAAGAAAAAAGACAAAAATATAAGTTAAAAAAGTTTAAATTCCCGATTGATTTAATTGAGTTTCCGATTAAATACAGTAGTGATCTAAATGTATTAAAAGGAAAAGAAAAATTACTTGAATTTTATTTAGAAGGTAGATATTTATAAAAATAACTTGATTAAAAACTTACAATATTTGATCTATTAATAATACCTGATAAGATAATATTATTGTATGAAAACACCTGGTAAAAAGGTATATAAAGATATTTGAATGTATAATTATAGGGAAGAAGAGATATTGAAGCATAAAATTAACAAAGATTGATAATTAATTAGCTTCAAAGTTTAAAATAGAATAAAATTGTTTATAAATTATATCTTTCAGTAAAAATATTTTTTAAATTTTGAAATTTTATGGAATATAAAAATGCCAAAGAGAGATATAAGAAAAAGTTTTAAAAGAAGAAGACCGTTAAAACATTGGGAAATAAGTAAGAAACAAAAAGGTAAAAAACGTATAAAAATCCCAAAGAGAAAGTAAAAAGGAAGGGAATAAGTAAAATTATAATCAAGTTTACATAAGATATATTAGCGGAACTTGTAATTATAATAGAAATTCTTTAAATTTTTAACTTTTAAATGTTTTTCTCTTATTTTTAATATATTTATAATTTTATATAAATTTTATAAGTATAGATTTTTCGTCAATTAATATCAATGTTCCATCTTCCTGTTTAGAATATATAGCTAAATTCAAGAAATTTTCAGATGAATTTTTGGGTATAAATTCTATTTTCCAGGGAAATACACCCTTCAGTATTTTTTTAGAATCAATATCATGACTTAGGTCAGCTATCTTTAATTTTACATTTTTATCCTTTTCTTTAAGTTCTAAAAATATATTATAAAATCCCTTTTTGTAAGATATGTTATCGTTATTTTTTATTTCATATTTAATTAGAACCTCATCCCCAATTTTCAGTTGATCTTTATTTATACTTAGTGTTAACTCAAGATCCGGTTTGAATTCCTTTTGTTTTGGATATATGGGTATTATTACAATTAAAAATATTATTAAAATTAAAATAATAAAATAAAAAATCATTGAAAAAATAGCACCTTTTTTAATTTTCATCTATTTATCACCATTTTATTAGCTAAATATAAATCTTTTTTAACAAAGCTAAAATCTAACAGTTTATATTCTTAAATTTTTACATTTATTAATTCTTTTATAAGAAATATTGTTAGCACCTTTACTTCTGCTGCTAATAGCAGATTTTTTACAGATTTATCATACAAAACATTTACTTTCGTAGGAAATTCCTCATCAGCCTTATAAAAAACAAATAAAACAGGATATTTTGGAAATGGTTTTAATAAAATTCCCATATCCCCTATTGAAATATTTTCACCATTAAGTTTTTTTGCTGTTAAAAGCAACCTATTTGGTTCTTCCGAAAAGATTTTGACTAAGGGAGATAAAGTACCAGGAATTGTTTTTGCATAAAATAAGGCATCCGGAATCTCTCTGTATGATATCCACCCCTCCCCTATTTCTCTTGATGTACATCCTAAAAGGTAATGTATAGTTATCACACTTAAACGTAGATCTATTTTTTCCATGTTATCAGACCAGTAAATATTTTTATTATTCATATCTACAAGAATTTCTCTATTTAAATATGGAATTACAATTTGTTTGTGACCCTCTTTAGTTGTTATATAATTGACATCTGATTTCTTTGATATATCATCTAAATTTGCTTTCTTTAGTTTTAAAAAAGCATCATCAAATAGTTTTTTTATCATTTCTAATTTTTCTTTTTCAATTCTATCTTTATATAACATATATTTCCTTTACTTTTTTGTCCTTCTTATCATTTTTTTTATAATAACATTATTTATGACCAAAAGATCATCGTATTCTATATTTTAATTTGTATTGGGTGATTTTAGCAAAAATTTAAAGAATTAACAAAAGATTATGAATCGAACCTACGTTTGCTTTTTTATAAAATTTATGATATATTAATAAAAATATATTTTATAAAAGGTTTATTAAATAACAGGAGAATATTGATGATTGGTGAAAAACTTACAAAGAGACAAAAACAGATCTTAGATTTTATTGAAGAGTTTATTATTAAAAAGGCTTATCCCCCATCAGTTAGAGAAATCTGCAAAGCAGTGGGGCTTAGTTCTCCAGCAACTGTTCAGAGTCATTTAGATAAACTAAAAACAAAAGGATATATTAAAAGAGATCCACTAAAACCCAGGACAATTGAAATAATATCTCCATCTAAAAAATATGAAGGAATTTTAGGAAAGAAATTTGTTTCAGTTCCAATTGTAGGTAAAATTGCTGCTGGAATACCACTTTTAGCAGAACAAAATATTGATGAATATTTTCCACTCCCTACTAATTTTATTAGCTCTAAAGATAATTTTATATTAAGAGTGAAGGGTGAAAGTATGATAAATGCAGCAATTAAGCCTGGAGACTTATTGGTAACAAAAAAACAGAACACTGCTGAAAATGGTGATATTGTGATTGCATTGGTAGAAGATGAAGCTACAGTAAAAAGATTCTTTAAAGAGGATGGTAAAATACGCTTACAACCAGAAAACGATCTTATGGAACCAATAATATTATCCAATGTTAAAATATTGGGAAAAGTAATCGCATTAATAAGGAAGATA
>JAHJRV010000062.1 GCA_018830725.1 Actinomycetota bacterium
AGTTTTGCTATTTATTGCGATTAATATAGTTAATTTTTCAAATTATATTTATACATTAATGATGGCAAGAATGTTAGGTCCAGCTGAATTCAGCCTTTTTGCTTCATTAATTTCTATTTTTATAATTTTATCTTCTTTGATATCTACTATTCAAACAGTTACTACAAAATATATTTCTAATTTTTTTGCAGAAAAGGATTACAAATCAATTTCAAACTTTTTTTTCGATTCCTTTAAAAAGATAATATTAATCTGCTTAATTGTTTTTCTTTTTTTTATATTAGCCTCAAAACAAATAGCCTTATTTTTAAATACAGTGTCTCCAATTCCAATAATTATTTTGGGTTCAATGGTTATTATCTCAATTTTTGTTTCTATAAGTAGAGGAACATTACAGGGTCTTCAAAGTTTTTCTCATTTATCTTTAAATTTAATTATTGATGCAATCTTACGCTTGGTTATTGGAATATCACTTGTATATTTGGGTTTTAAAACCAGTGGAGCTATTGGTTCAAGTTCTATCTCCGGCTTTTTGGCTATATTGATATCATTTATCCCTCTCAGTTTTATATTTAAAAGTAGGAATAATAAACAAGATATAAAACAGGACATAAATTTTTTGGAGGTTTATAAGTATTCTATACCTGTACTTATTGCATCAATTTGTATTTTTATATTAATAAGTTTTGATCTTGTATTAGTTAAACATTTCTTCAATGAATTAAATGCAGGTCAATATTCTGCAGCTGCAACAATGGGAAAGATAGTAATTTTTATTCCAGGAGCTATTGGGCTTGTGATGTTTCCAAAAGTGGCAGAGTATCATAAAAAAAACGTAAATTCTATTGATATTTTAAAAAAGAGTCTTTTTATTACATTGATTCTTTGTGGAGGAGTAACAATTTGTTATTTCTTATTTCCAAACTTTCTAATCAGAATAATGTTTGGAAAAATATATGAAAATAGTGCTTATCTCATTAAATTTTTTGGAGTTGCTATGACATTCTTTGCTCTAAACAATATTTTAATTTTATATAATTTATCAATAGAAAAATTCAAATTTATTTTTCCCACTATTTTTTTTACAATTCTTCAAATAGTCCTTATATATCTTTTTCATGGCTCACTAATACAGGTAATTTTGATATTACTATTCAATAGCCTTGTTCTCTTTGCAGTAAATCTAATTTCAACTTTTTTATAAAGATTTTTAAAATTTTTATACTTACTATGAGCAAAAAAAATACTCTTTTAAAAAGTACAAATCTAACAATCTTTTGTGCGTTACTCCTTCTTTTTCTTGTTCCATTTTTTATATTTATAGGAAAGAGACATATTGCAGAAATATTTGCAGATTTTGCTTATGGATTTCTTGTTTTAAGTTTAATATTAGGTATCAGTGAGCAGATAAAGATAAAAAGTACTATATTACGAAGGACAAAAATATTTAATGTTTTATTGATTCTATTTATTCTAATTATAATCTTTACTCTTTCGACAAGGTCTTTAAATAAAGGATATAGACTTAAAGTCAATGAAAAAAAGGCTGCAGATGTATCAATTTATTTAGAAATGGGTAAATCTTTTTTGGATAATAAAGATTATGATAGAGCGATAGAAGAATTCAAAAATGCAATTAAAATAGATAATGGAAATTTTAAATCATATTACTTAATTGGGAGAGCATTTTATAAAAAAGGTGATTATGAAAGTGCAAGGGATTATCTTTTTCAGGCAATCAGAATTAATAAGTATGATTTTCTATCAAATATTTTGTTGGCTGTAGTATTTGAAAACATAGGTGACTATGATAAAGCAATTGTTCAATATAAAATTGCCAAGGATTTAAATCCATATGATTTTGGTGTGCATTACGGTCTTGGTAGAACATTTTATAGGGTGGGTAAGGTATACAAAGCGCTTAATGAGTTATTAATAGCTAAAGAGAAAAACCCAACAAATTTTGAAGTGAACTTTATTTTAGGAAAAATCTATTATGAAAAAGGAGATTTTAAAAATTCATTAAAATATTTTAAATTCTGTGAAACTATCAATTCTGAAGATAAAAAAGTACAAGATTATATCAATTACTTAAAAAAATATGATTAAAAGAATTAAATTTTTTTTTGGAAAAATTAAGAGCTCAATAGAGATTAAAGAAATTTTAATATTAGTTATTATCTTCGTATTTGGCTTAACACCTTTAATCTGGTTCAAAGATGGACTTATCATCGCAGGTGGAGATCATTTAGAACATCTGGATGCTTCTAACCTATTTTATTATTATTCTTTTTCCTGGAATGCGAAATTTAATGAGGGGTCTCCTAATTTAAATATTTCTCAAGTTTTCCCATATATCCTATTCTGGGTTGTTCTAAAAAAAATTGGATTATCTTTGGTTAATATTGAGAAAATGTGGTCTGTCTTGACATTTCTTTTACCTGGTTTCTTTATATACTACCTTATAAAAACATTAAATAAAAATAGAGAAAACTTTTATTTATCGGGAATAATAGCTGCATTTTTGTATATGTTTAATCTTTATTTAGTTCTTGACCCTATCCATGAGGTATATCGTTTAGTTCAGGCTTTTCTTCCTTTAATGTTGGCTTTTTGGATTAAAGGTTTAGAAGAACCAAATTTTTCTTTAAAATATTCTGTTTATATCGGTATTACATCGATATTTTTTACTTCTTCTTATTTAATTCCTCCTGTAGTTAGTGTTATTCCATTAACTCTTTTTTCATATTTAATCTTTTTCTTTTTTAATAATAGATCAAAGATAGTTAAAGGTTTAAAATTTGCCTTCATAACTCTAATTATTACAATTTTTATAAATTTTTGGTGGATGATAGTTTATTTTCCAAGCGCTATTCAGATTTCTAAGAGTATGCGTAAAGTTAAAGGCTTTACTGCGTTAGATACCGGACCTCTTTTAGAATTTTTTAGATTTTTAGGTAGTTGGAGTTGGAAATTGAAAGGCTATGAACTCCCTTACTTTCCATATGTTGATTATTATGATAGATTCCCCCTACTTTTTTTAACATTTCTTCTTAGCGTAATTATATTTTCTTCGATATTTTTTTTAAAACGATATAAAAATATTTCATATTTTATATTTCTCTCTTTGCTTGGACTTTTTTTAGTCAAAGGCACTCATTCCCCTTTTGGAGAAATATATAACTTTTTCTATCACAATATTCCAGGGTTTTGGACTTTTAGAGAACCTTATACAAAATTTACACTACTTAATATTTTTTCACTCTCTGTATTACTTGGATATTCAGTAGACGGTATCTATAAATATATTAAAAGTTCAAATTTTATTAAAAAAAAGAGATATATTTATTTAATTCCAAATATTTTTGTAATTTTAATAATTCTAACAATTCTTACTATCTCCTTTCCGATGTTTACTGGAGAGACTATCTGGAATGAAAAAGATGGAAATAGAAGGACATTGCATGTAATGATTCCTGAATACTGGACTGATATTCAAAATTGGTTTGAAAAAAATGATAATAAAAATAAAATTTTTATGGCTCCAAAGGGAGGATTATACAATTCTCCATTTAATTGGGAACATGGATTTAGCTCTACATATACTCCTGCAAAGGTATTGTTCAAGAACCCTATCTTATTTTTTGATTCAGAACCATTGACATATGCAAATAGATTAATTAATTCAATTTTTGAAAATTTAAATCCAGAAAATATGTTAGATTCTAGTAAAATATTATCTCTTCTAAATGTAAAATACATACTTCAGCAGAATGATTTAAATTGGGAATTTGGTTCAGAAGGAACCTTATCTCCTGTGGATATGAAAAAAATATTACAAAATCAGGAAGGTTTTAATAAGAAAAAGAGTTTTGGAAAATTAGATTTATATGAGATAGATGATGATTTTTTTATACCAAAAATCTACATTCCACATAAAATAATATATTTTCAAGGTGGAATTGGAGATATCGAATATTTAGCAAAGATTTCCTCTTTTAATGAGTTTAATGGAGAAAGCAGTATAATTTTTTCAGAATTTTTAGATAATAATGATATTCAAACTATGGATTACATTTCACATATTTTTTTAACAGCCAATATCCAAAGAAATAAAGATGACACAAATTGGATATATAAAATAGATGTTCTTTCAATGTTTGATTATAAAGTCTACTTCAGAAATAGTGAATCTTTTGAAAAACATGATGTTGATTTTATTGTTATGAATATGGGTGGGAATAAGAAAAAGATAAAGATAAAAGATATTGACATTAGAAATGAAGAATGGATTTTCTTAGATAATTTAATACTTGATATAGGTTCTCATGAAATAGAAATATCATTTTTTGATTCTATGGGGAGAGAAAAACCATCAATAAAATTAGATTTAGCTGTTAAATATGATAGGGAGAATGTTGAAAAACCTGAAATTGTTTTTAAAGAGATAAATCCAACAAAATACAATATTCAGGTAAAAGAAGCTAAATATCCATATCTGCTGGTTCTATCTGAAAATTTCAATAGAAACTGGAAATTGTATTTAAACGGAAAGCCAGTGCTGGAGAAGGATCATCTTATTATAAATGGATTTGCGAATTCATGGTTTATCTCAGAAAAGGGAGATTATAATCTTACAATTGAATACTTACCCCAAAGATATATGAATTTTGGTGTTTTACTATCTATTTCAACTATATTTTTAAGCTTGTCTTATTTAGTTTATAGCTATATTTCAAAAAAAAGAAATAAGATTTTAAAATAACTTAGATTAAAAATAATAATTTAAAAAATTCTACTAAAAAGAATCTGATGTAATACAAATTTAGGGCAAGGCTTTAGCCTTGCTTCAATATAAAGCATTGTTAAATAAGATTAAACATTATATATGCAACCCTAAAGGGTTGCCCTACTTGATTTATAAATAGATAACTAAATATAATTTAGAAAGAAATATAAAATAATACTGCCAAAGGTTATAAATCCAATCATTAAATAATAATATTTTAATTTACCCGTTTTTTCTAATCTTTCTCTCCATTGATTTAAATATATTGTTGGAACAATAGATAATAATAAAAAGTATGTATAGTTTGCTATTCTATCTGCTATTTTGTAATTGTTTAAAATTAATAATAGTGGTAAGGATAGTAACATGAGCAAACAAAAGGAGAAAGCTAACTTAAATTCAATTTTGAATATCAAATAGTAAATAATAAAAAGA
>JAHJRV010000063.1 GCA_018830725.1 Actinomycetota bacterium
TAATTTTTCTATGGAAAAACCAGGCGGAAATCCTAATCGGTGTCTTTCTAATAACTCAGGTTTTGATAAAATATCAAAAAGTAACCCATCTGCAACTATCTTCCCACTATCTATAATAACTACTCTATCACATAATAAGGCTGCATAGGGTATATCATGAGTAACAATCAATTTTGTTTTTAATAAGGAAATAAGTATCTTTGCAAACCTTAATTGAGAATTATGATCTAAATTACTACTGGGTTCATCTATAGCAATAATATCAGGATTCATAGATAAAATAGTAGCAATAGCTACTCTCTTTTTTTGACCATAACTAAGGTGAAAAGCATTGTGATTTTCGTATCCGTTCATCTCAACTTTTAAAAGAGCATCATTTACTCTTCTTTCTATTTCCACTTCTTTTAATCTTAAATTCATTGGACCAAAAGCAACATCCTCATAAACAGTAGAACAGAATAGTTGATCATCCGGATTTTGAAAGACAAGACCCACTTTCTTTCTAACATCTCTTAGGTTTGACGAATTAATTTCTGTACCAAATATTTTAACTAAACCATTACCCTTTAATAATCCATTTAAATTAAGTAACAATGTACTTTTTCCTGCTCCATTTGGACCAATTATGGCTAAAGATTCACCTTCACAAACTTTCAAACTTACATCTTTTAAAGCTTCTGTTCCATCAGGATAAGTAAAACTTAAATTTTTAATTTCTATAGCAATATTTTTATTTTCATACATAAATTTTCACCTTAATAAAAACGTCAATATTTAGTGAACCATGTCATTGCGAGTGAGTTCCTTCTCTTTCACTTAGAATAAATTCTGCAAACTCACACACTTTAGATTATTTAATTGCATATAGCCTTCACAATTACACATGATTTACTGGGTTTTTATATAAAATTTCTCAAAATTTAAGTTTATCTTGTAAAAAACATTGTTAGAACTAAAATTATAGAGAAAATACTTAAATAAAGCCAATCAATCCATCCAATTTTGTATTTATAGTTTAAGATAAGATCACCATTATATCCCCTGGATAACATAGTAAGGTAAACCCTCTCTCCCCTCTCATAGCTTCTCAAGAAAAGGTTTGCGATCATAGTCCCTATTACTTTAGATTGCAAAATCCATTTACCTCTATAATTTCTTGCATTTCTTGCTCTTACCATTCTTTGGACCTCATCAACTATGATAAAAACATACCTATACATGAAAGATGCTATATTCGTAAAAATTGAAGGCACTCTCAATTTCCTGAAACCCAATAGAAGTTGTGAAAAGGGAGTTGTTGAAGAAAGAAGTACGAGAGCGATGATACTCAAGAAGCTCTTCAATACAACATTCACTATCACAAGAACTGAATTTATATTGTAAAATTCGCCACTAAGATTCCGCAAGATACCCAAATTGTAAGAACCTGAGTATTCATTCTTACTAATAAAAGGAGAAAATATAATAATAAATAAAATGAATGGTAATACAATGACAAATCTTTTTAATACAAAATTGATCGGAATTTTAGAAATTATCAGAATGATGAGCTCAATCAAAAAATAAATCAAGAAAGCCCAAAGAAAAATTGGTGATGTAGTCATAACTACAATCAAAAAAAATATTGTAGTTATAATCTTGACTCTGGGATCGAGTTTATGTATGAAACTATCTAAACTGCTATATTTATCTAAAAAAGAATGTTTCATTTTATTAAATAAGTAATACCTTTAAATTAAAATTAAATATTCACTCAAAGCTGTCATTGCGAGAAGCAAGATTCTGGATTTTAAACCTATTTATTTTTTAATAATAATTAATTTTGCTATCAGCCATCCTATTATAACTGTTATTAGAGTGCCAACTAGTCCAGCAATTGAAGTTGCAATTGCTTCATTGCTTATACCAGGGAATGCATAATCAGGTATTGGAGAAAATCTCCATACACCTTCCTCAAGAGCTTTCTCAATAAATCCTTTATCCTCTGCTACTTTCTCTAATCCATCAGGCGAAGGTGATGCAAATGGTGATATGAATATTGCCAAAATTAATGCGACTATCAAACTTAATAATACAAAGGTTTTTATCTTCTTTCCCACATCTTCTCCTTTAAATTTAATTATAAAATATTTAATATAAAATATTTTTTTATAAATAATAAAAAATGATTGAATCTTGATCCATACAATCATTACAATCCTAAAATTACGATCCTAAAAATTTATTAGCCTTTTTTAAATTAAATAATAATTTATTTTTAAAAGGTCTCCTTAGATTGTTGGTTTCTTAAGTTATTAATTCCATAACTTCCTGATTCCTCATATTTCTGATATTCTCTTATCAAATCTGGTCTTACATTCATGACCCCAACCAAAACTACTGATGTAATAATTGCTTCACCGATACCTATTAAAGCATGAACTCCAGCCATTGCTGGTAATGCTACATTTAGTGGGCTAGTTCCTGAAATAGACAACTCTAA
>JAHJRV010000064.1 GCA_018830725.1 Actinomycetota bacterium
AAAAAATTAAGCATAAAAGAGCTTGTAGTTACTGGTACAGTAACCAATATATGTGTTATGTATACAGTTTCTGATGCTATTTTTAGAGGATATAAAGTTAAAGTTTTAAAAGATTGTGTTGCTGCAGTAAATGAGAATGATCATCAATTTGCATTAAGACAGATGAAAAATATACTAAAAGCAGAGATTATTTAATATAAAAAGAAATAGAAAAGGAGACAAATGAGATTTCATATTGCAGATGAAAAAGATATATTAGATGGTAGTCTTACAGATGTTTATTTTAAAAGAACAAAGGAAATATTAAAAGCAAAAAATCTGGATAAACATGTTGTAGCTGAAATAAAGGCTAAAAGTCTTCCTAAAGGATATGAATGGGCAATTTTAGCTGGGATTGAGGAATGTGCTCAACTTTTAAAAGAAGTAGATGTAAAGGTAGAAGCAATGGCTGAGGGTACAATGTTTAAACCCTGGCAACCAGTAATGAATATTGAAGGAATGTATAGTAAATTTGGTGTATATGAAACATCAATTTTAGGATTTTTATGTCAGGCATCAGGAATAGCAACAAAAGCTGCAAGATGTAAAAGAATAGCTGGAGATAGAATAATACTTAGTTTTGGTGCAAGAAGGATGCATCCTATTATTGCTCCTATGATTGAGAGAAATGCTTATGTAGGAGGCTGTGATGGTGTTTCTGTTATAAAAAGTGCTGAGTTAATAGAGGAGAAACCAACAGGAACAATTCCTCATGCTCTTGTACTTTTATTTGGTGACACCATAAAAGCAACAAAAGCTTTTGATGATGTAATTGATAAAAATGTTATGAGAGTTGCACTAATTGATACATTCCTGGATGAAAAATTTGAGGCAATAAGGGTTGCGGAAGCAATGGGAGATAAACTATTTGGAATGAGATTAGACACTCCGTCAACTCGCAGAGGCGATTTTAAAGGTCTTATAAAAGAGACAAGATGGGAACTTGATATCAGGGGATATAAAAATATAAAGCTACTGGTAAGTGGTGGAATAGATGAGGAAAATATAAGAAAATTAAAAGATGTTGTAGACGGATTTGGAGTAGGAACTTCAATAAGTAATGCACCTGTAATAGATTTTGCCTTGGATATTGTAGAAATTGATGGAGAACCTTTTGCGAAAAGGGGAGTTTCATCAGCTGCTAAAAATGTCTTCAGATGCAAATCCTGCTATAAAGATGTAATTCTACCTAAAAAAGAAACTAAGAGAGAAATCAAAAGAAAATGCGATTGTGGTGGGGAAATAGAAAACCTATTATTTCCATTAACAGAATCTAAAAAAATTATAAGAGAACTACTACCCCAAAAAGATATTAGAAACTATGTCCTAAATCAACTCAGCAGAATAGAATTATAAATACAGCAGAATAGAATTATAAATAATTAATAAAAGAATTCATTAACCATTCATTTTTAAAAATATATATTTAAAAAGAGGGAGGTTATTAAAATGAATGAAGAAAATAAAAAACCTAAAGATAAATCTAAAACTGCATTTATAGTAGCAATATCTATCCTTGTAATTATGATTATAATACTCCTATTTTCCCTACTAATATTTGCCACACCTTTAAAGGATATACTGTTTATGAAAAGAGTAGCTGAAGAACCTACAGAAGAACCAACAACAACAGAAGAAACTGAAGAACCAACAGAAGAAACTACAGAGGAACCAACAACCACTGAGGAAACTACAGAAGAAACTACTGAAGAAACAACAGAAGAAACAACTGGAGCATTGTCAACCCCAACAATTAATTTAGAAATATATGTGGGTCCTGAATATTCATCTGCTGATAATGTCTGTTACTATAGAGTAAAAGCAAATGTTACTGGTAATCCTACTCCAACAATAGAATTTAATAAAGATGATAGTTTAGGAGCATGGGGACCTAATAAAGCACAGGTAAATCTTAACAGTCCATCAGATACTTTTGAATTAGAGGCTACTGCTACTAACTCACAAGGCACAGCCACAGATTCAATAACACTATCCTGGGGTTGTGAGGTAGAAAATCAAGATCCGGAGATAGCTGAAATAACTATTATGGGAACTAAGTATATAAATAGAACATATGGAGTGGGTGTGAGTGCATCAGATCCAGATGGAGATAGTTTAACATATAACTGGTCTGTTACTGGTGGTACAATTGATAATATTCATGCTCAAAATATAAATTGGACTACTCCTTCAACATATGGAAATTATACTATTTCAGTTACTGTATCAGATGGAAAAGGGGGAGAAGATAGCAAATCTGCAGATGTAGATGTACATTTTCTTTATGATTTATTAGAAAAAGCACCTGGTGCTTATTGGATGAGTGGTGCTGGAGGTCCTTTATGGGATGTAGGTTTAAGCGATAATCGAGGATTTGCCTGTTATAGAACTAATATAAAATTAGAAGATGGCAATACATATTCTAAAGTTCTTGAAACACATCCTCAATG
>JAHJRV010000065.1 GCA_018830725.1 Actinomycetota bacterium
TGGGAAATCGAAAATTATCGTGATTTTCTTGCTGATAGGAGAACAAAGATTGCTGAAACTATAAATCAATTTATGCAGAAATTTGAATAAAATAAATCTACATTATGATATAGATTATTTTAGTAGAGGAAAAGATTATGATTATATGTTTCCAAAGGAAGAACTTGTAAATTCATTTGGTAGAACTTGCTATGCTTTAGGTATTGATTTAGAAAGTCAAAAGAATATTCATATTGATATAGAGATGCGAGATAAGAAATCTCCAAGAGCATTTATGTGTCCAGTTAGAATTCCAGATGAAATTTATTTAAATATAATGCCAGAAGGTGGAATTAGTGACTATAGATCACTTTTTCACGAGGGAGGTCATTCTCAACATTTTGCAAATGTTGGAAAGAAATTGTCATTTGAATTTAAATATTTAGGAGATGATGCTGTAACAGAAGGATACGCCTTTTTGTTTAACTATCTTTTTCTCTCACCATATTGGTTAAAAGATTTCTTAGGGATAGAAGATGCAGATAGTTTAATTAGATTTTTACTTAATAGAAAATTCTATATGCTTAGAAGATATTCTGGAAAGATAATTTATGAAACTAAATTTCATGATGGTAGTTCAATAGAGGGTAAAGATGAGATTTATAAAGACATTTTATCATCTGCTACTATGGTTGAATATGTACCAGAAAAATATTTATCCGATTTGGATGAGGGATTTTATGTATCAAATTATCTAAGAGCATGGCTTTTTGAGGCTCAAATAAGGCAGTATTTTGAAGAAAAATATGGACCAAAATGGTATGCGAATGAAAAGGTTGGAGATCTTTTAAGAGAAATGTGGTATTACGGTCAAAAATATAATGTTGAAGAAATTTTAGATCAGTTAGGATTAGGAGAATTATCAATGGAGCCGTTAATAAATCAATTTCAAAAATTAAAATAATGATATAATTATTTTTTGTTACTTTAAAATGTTTTTACATAGTTATTTTATGGTTGCAAAGTAAAAAATGATCAGTTACCCTATTCAGAGGGAAGAGACTTTTAAGTTAGTGATGTGGTAATATGTCAAGAGAAATTATAAGAGGAGGTTAATTGTGAAAAAGAATGAACTTGAGAAAAAGATAAGAGACATTCCAGGATTTCCAAAAGAGGGAATAATTTTTAAAGATATAACACCTTTACTTTTAGATCCAGAGTCTTATAAGAAGGCTATTGATTTAATGGCAGATTATTATAAGAGTAAAAAAATTACTTCAATAATTTCTGCAGAAGCAAGAGGATTTATTTTTGGGAGTACTTTAGCTTATAAATTAGGGGTTGGATTTATACCAGCTCGTAAACCGGGTAAACTTCCTTATAAAACAGTTAGACAAGAGTATGAGCTTGAATATGGAACAGATGCTTTAGAGATACACGAAGATGCCATAAAGTTTGGAGACAGAGTACTTATTGTTGATGATGTTGTGGCTACAGGTGGAACTACTGTAGCGCAAGCAGAGTTGGTTGAGAAAATGGGTGGGGAAGTAGTCGGTTTTTGCTTTTTGGTTGAATTAGCCTTTTTAAAACCAAGAGAGAAGCTAAAAGGATATGATGTATTTTCACTAATTGTATGTGATAAATAAAGTGCAACAATAAGAAAAGTAAAGAATAACTAAAGAATAATACAAGACTATTTTTAAATTTGGATTAAGGTGAAAAGGAAATGGGTGCATATAGAAAGATAGTATGTGCTACAAGAGGTGGAAAGGCATCGAAAAAAACTGAGGAAAGAGCAATTGAAATTGCAAAAGCAACAAATGCTAAGCTTACATTTATTCACGTTGTAAATACAGATCTGGACTTTTTAAAGAGTAGTACTGGAAAGTTAGTCTTAGATACAGTTCAAGGTGATTTAAGAGAATGTGGTCGATTAATATTAAGCATGGCTCAAAATAGAGCAAAAAAAGCTGGAATTAATGCCAAAAGTGAGATGAGGGAAGGGATTATTTCAGAACAGATAGAGGAATTTTTAAGAAAGCGTAAGGATATAAATCTATTAGTAATGGGATGTACTACCGAGGAAGGAAAGTCATCTGTAGGAAAAGCAAGAGAACTGGCAGAAAGAATAAGAAAAGATTTGGGCATAGATGTATTATTACTTGAAGATTAATTCATTTTAGGAATTATTAAAAGTTAGTCTTTGAAAGTTGAATTCACAATAATTTCAAAGCATTAAGTAAAAATTTTTTCATAAATTTAAAAAAGTATTAGCTAAATATTTTGAAAGACTTTTTTATTATGTTGACTAAATAAGCTTCATATATATTTAAAATCTTCTTTATAAAAACATTATTTTTAGACCGTTCTATATACGAGGTGATCATTTATGGCTAATAAAGGTGATAAAGATAAAGAGAAAAGAGATAAAAATAGAAAAACTAAGCAAGCAAGAAAGAAAAAAGTAGGTAAAAAGAATGAACAGGAAATGAAAAAAACCAAAAGTATAAAAGCTAACCACGAAAGAGAAAAAGAGGAAACTAAAAAGACTGATGAAGAAAGGAAAAAAGAAGAAGAATTTCTAAAAAAACTAAAAGAGCAGATGGAAAAGATCACTGTAAAAGATGTTGTAATGCAGATGATGACCAGCTTATCGAGTTTAGGTTATCAAAAATTGGGACTTCCCGAGGAACAAAACAAGAAATATTTGGATTTAAAACAGGCAAAATTAGCCATAGACGCATTAGCTGCTCTTGTTAGTGCTTGTGAGAAAAATCTCTCTCATGAAGAGTACATAGCTTATAAAAACACACTCTCTAATCTTCAAATAACTTATGTTGGCAAATCTAAATAACAATTTAATTAATAAATTTAAAAAAATTTAATGTTTTTTATTAAAAATGTGATAATATAATTTACGAAAAAATTGGAATTGAATTGGTATTGTTAAAGAAATGCGTAGCAATTATCTTACAAAAGAAAGGAGGGATGAGAAAAATCATATTTTCTAATAATTACCTAACTAAAACAAGTGAAAAAATTCAGAATTTCTTGTATTAATATAAAAGTAGTATGTATAAAGAATGTAGATATTAAGACTTATTTATTAGGTAAATTATTAAGTTAGTTGAATTGCTTGTCATTTAAAACTTTAAAAAAGGAGGAATTAAAGTGACTAAAAAGCGTATATTTGTAATGGGATTGATCATGAGCTTGTTGACAATGGGCTTGCTGACTTCCTGTGCACCAAAAGAAGCGGAATTGGGTACAGAGGAGAATCCAATCATACTATCTTTCGTGCCCTCTGGTGACACCCCGGATATCATCGAAAGCGCTGATGAAATAGCTAAACTCCTGTCAGAGAAAACAGGATATGTTATTAAAGGTAACGTAGCAACCAGCTATTCAGCAGTTATTGAAGCCATGGGTACTGGTAAAGCACATATAGGTACCTTAGCAACATTCGCCTACATATTAGCAAACCAGAAGTATGGTGTTGACTGTGCACTGGTCTCCACAAGATACGGAACTCCCTTCTACAAAGGTCAAATAATTGCTGGAGCAGACACAGGTATCACCAAATTAGAGGATCTGAAAGGCAAAACAATGTGCTGGGTGGATGCAACTTCAACCTCTGGTTACATCATTCCAAGAGTTATGCTTAAGGCAGCAGGAGTAGATCCAGACACTGACCTGGCTCAGCAAACAGAGGCTGGTTCCCATGATGCAGTCGCTCTATCAGTCTATCAAGGTGACTGTGATGCAGGAGCAATGTATATTGACGCTCGAGACAAGATAGAGGAACAATATCCTGATGTTAAGGAAAAGACAATAGTTATTGCAGAATCACCGGAGATTCCCAATGATGGTCTACAGTTCATAAAGGAATTTCCATCTGAGATGAGAGATAAGATTGTAAAGGCCTTTTTGGAGATTATGGGTACTGATGAAGGTGTAGAGGCTATGGGGAAGGCTTATGGATGGGAAGGAGTAGTGGAAAAGGACGACTCCTTCTATGATGACTTCCGAAAAGTCCTTGATGCCTCTGGCATTGACGTCGAGGAGTTGGCTAAGTAAGTAGGAAACACCCTGATTAGTATTACTTAAGTTAAGGTAAAGAAGGGGAAATTTAAGTACCCTTCTTTACCTTATTAGGTCTTATCCAATATTTATATTTTTTATATAATAGTAAGGAAGGAGATTTGTTTCTCCTCTTATCTATATTCTCAAATGAAGGAGAAAAACCTTGCTAAAAGTTGAGAATTTGACAAAGACTTATGATGATGGCACCGTTGCTTTAAAGGATGTGAGTTTTGAAGTACCGGATGGTGAATTCCTGGTGGTATTAGGACTCAGCGGAGCGGGTAAATCCACCCTACTCAGGTGCATTAACCGTCTTATTGAGCCCACGGAAGGCAGGATTATTTGGGATGGAACAGACATAACAGCTGCATCAATGGAGGGATTAAGGCAGATAAGACGCCACATCGGAATGGTCTTTCAGGAGTTTAATCTTGTGGAGCGATCCTCGGTTATGACCAATGTTCTATCGGGGAGGTTGGGTTATATAAAACCCTGGCTAAGTGTACTTCATCGATTCCCAAAAAAGGAAGTTGATAGAGCATTAAAAAACCTGGAACGCGTGGGCATAGCTGATCTAGCAAATAAACGTGCAGATGAGTTGAGTGGTGGGCAGCGACAAAGAGTAGGTATCGCTCGCGCTTTAATGCAGGAGCCACGCTTGATGCTTGCTGATGAACCGGTTGCTAGCTTGGACCCTGTTCTAGCTCATTCTATCCTAAGATACCTGGAACAACTCAATCAGGAGGATGGGATAACAGTTCTCTGTAGTCTGCATTTCCTGGATTTGGTTCGCCGTTACGCTTCGCATGTGGTTGGATTGAAAGATGGACAGGTGGTTTTTCAGGGAATTCCTGAAGAGATTACAGATCAGCGCTTCAAAGAAATTTATGGTGAAGAAGCTGAGCGAATAACAGTTACTTAGAAGGATACATGAAACAAAAAAAATCATCTATTCTCAGTTCAATCTTATCTTTAATCATCCCAGGTTCAGGACAAGTATATGCTGGATATCCATCGCGTGGAGTAGCATTCTTCATAACCATATTAGTTACTTTGCTTATGGTGATATGGAGGAGGAATGATCTTCTCTATACAGGCATAGCAGTAACCTGGTTATGGAATGTGTGGGATGCTTATAACCTGGCGCGGGGTAGAAGACTTTCTTCTGTGATTCCCTTCTTAATAATGGTCATAATCATCTACATAATAGGATGGGGAGTAACTGGAATTAATCTCCATCGTCTTTTTACAGAAGTAGCGGATGTCAAACCTTTAGTTTCCAGTCTTTTTAAACCCGCTGTTCTTGAGCGTGATATCGAAAAACTGGTAGGTGAAGTCCTGTTTGAATCGCCATGTTCAGATTCCCCACCCTCAAAAGGACCCCCTGTGGAGAGTGAACCGTACATAATTTTTATGGACAAGACGTGTGGTGAACCAGGTGATACATTCACTATTGAAGGTGGTAACTTCTGGCCTTCCACGAAAGGTTATATATGGTGGTCAAATATAGCTGGTGAGATGGAGTTTCGAATCCGACACAAAGGTGACTATCTGACGTTCGAAACTGATGAAGAAGGAAAGATTTCACCCATTACTGTCATTGCACAGGAACCATTCGCTGAGGCCAAAGGTAAAGGACCACAACTATGGCGCGTTCAAGCGCGCATGAAGCGCGAAGTTGGATCTCTACATCTCAGTAATACATTTTTCCTGGTGATAGAGAAAATGATAGAAACAGTTTTCCTGGCTCTGATGGCTACAACAATAGCCATTCTTGTAGCAATCCCTATAAGCTTCTTAGCAGCCCGCAACCTAATGAGTGTCAACCCTATTAGTGTGGCAATTTATTATGTTGTACGCACTATCCTCAATGTTTTGCGGTCCGTTGAGCCCTTGATCATGGCTATAATTTTTGTAGTGTGGGTAGGATTAGGACCCTTCGCAGGAGTACTGGCTCTGGCTGTACACTCTATTGCTGCACTGGGCAAGCTTTACTCAGAGGTAGTAGAATCCATAGACCCTGGTCCCATCGAAGCTATAACATCTACAGGTGCTAATCGTCTGCAAACCATAGTTTATGCAGTTATACCCCAGGTTGTACCACCTTATCTGGCTTTTACCATCTATCGTTGGGATATAAATGTCCGTATGAGCACAATAATCGGTTTTGTAGGTGGTGGAGGTTTAGGATATCTATTACAGCAGTGGATTCGTCTATTTATGTACAAAGAAGCAGGTGCTGCGGTGTGGGCTATTGTTATAGTTGTGGCTATCATGGACTTTGCAAGTGCCAAAGCACGTGAGAAAATGATCTAATTTGATATTGATAAATAATAAGTGGAAAATATGTTGAATTTTTAACATTAGTTTAATGAATGATGAAAATCTATAGATTTTCTACTCTTTCTTTTCAAACAGTTCGGGAACAAGATCCAAAGCCTCTCTAACAGGATCATACACAGAATCATCAGTTGGTATATATCCAGTGTGTCTATAAAGTTCGTTCACTGCCAATAGTCCCTCTTCGGTTTCCACAATTTCCAAAAGAGCATTCTTTATTTTTTCTTTCATCTCATCTGGTATGTCTTCAATTATACTAATAGTATCATATGGAATCTCATCAGTATATGCTATGACTTTTACCTTCTCTTTTACATCTGGGAATTTATCTTCAACTATGTCTCTTGCATCATCAAAGGTGGCACCACAATCAATTTCTTTGTTATAAACAGCTAAAACGGTAGCATCATGTGATCCATCCATAGAGTTTATTTCTGAGAAGAAAGTTTTATAGTCATATCCCTCTTTTACTAAAAGAGCCATTGGATATATGAATCCTGATGTTGATGATGGGTCGGAGTAGGCAAAAGTTTTACCCTCTAAGTCTGCTATGTCTTCAATATCACTATCAACATGAACAATTATTTGTCCTTTGTAATAAGGTTTTCCATAACGAACAGATGTGAGTAATACTTCAATATTACACTTATCTTTAGCAATAACATATTGAACTGTTGCTAACCATCCAATATGAGTATTTCCAGTACACATAGATTCTATTAATGCAGCATAGCTAGTAGCAACAAAGCTTTCTATTTTATATCCTGTTCTTTCTTCTATCATCTTTTCAACCTTTTCACCACTTGCTAAGATTCTATCTGCTTCTCCGGATGGTGCAAAAGCCATAACTAATGGATTTTCAGCAGTTCCAAACTCCGCAACTTCTTCAGTGGGTTCCTCAGTAGGTTCAACAACTTCTTCTGCTGCAGGACAACCAGTAAGCGTAAGTGACAAAGACATAATAATTGATAGAGTTACAATTGTTAGAAATATCTTTTTAAGAAAATTCATTTAAACCTCCTTATTATTTTTTAATGGACTAATGCAAAATGATGTGTTAGTCTCTTTATATTGTTTTTATATAATTTAAAATAGGAGATAAAATAATGATAATATTATATAATAGATATTCTAATAGATATTCCATTCAAGTTTTCAAAGAACAATTTTACAGAAAATATAAAACAGTCTCAAATAATATTTTTTATAAATAGAGCAGAAGTATATTTTATCTATATATTTTGATAGTGAATTTTTGGAGGAATTAAATGATAACTTATTTTCGCCCATACAATAGCAAGATAGCAGATCCAATATATAAATATATTGAAATAACTTCAAAACCAATTAAGGAAAAAGAGGTAACAGAAAGAGATTTAATAAACTCACCATGGATGCAAAGGCTTACAAGGATTCATCAATTGCAAAGCACCTGGTGGGTGTATCCCGGAGGAGAACATAGTAGATTTCAACACTCATTAGGAGTTATGTATATGGCTAGTGAATTTGCAAGGCAGCTATATCCATCCCTAAGTAAGGTTTGTAAAAAATATGGTGAAGATATACCCTCAGAGGAATTTGTTGTGGAAACTGCGAGATTGGCTGGTCTTTTCCATGATGTGGGACATGGTCCCTATGGTCATTTACTTGATTTTGTAGTACTAAAACCAACATATAATACTAATCATGAAAAAATCTCTCAAAAAATAATCAGGGAAAAATATAAGGAAAATATAGAAAAAATAATTCGCTCTCCCAAAGGATACTTTAGAAAAGATGAAAAATTGGATGTAGAGGATATATGTATTTTATTAAGAAGACCTGAATCAGGTGAAGTAGAATCTGAGAAAAGATGGGTTAAAGAACTTAGATGTCTATTCTCTGGATTATATAGCGCAGATATAATGGATTACCTTCAGAGAGATTCATATTATTGTGGAACTCCAGAATTAGGATTAATAGATGCAAAAAGACTGATAGCAGATTCTTTTATTGATGAGAATGGTTTAAATCTGCATATTGATTCAGCATCATCATTGAAACAGTTCATTACATCAAGAATTCAGATGTATGATAGAGTTTATTGGCATAAGAGAGGAAGAGCCTGTGATCTCCAAATAATAGATATCTTAGCTGATACCTATAAACTGATGGGATTTAAAAATCCAGAGAAGGATTTGGATAATTATTACAATCTGAATGATTGGTATCTATTTACTACTATGCTAAATTGGGTAGAAAGTAAGGACGATAAAAAGAGGGAAATTGGAAAAATCTGGCGGGATTTAATTAATCAGAATCTTTACTGGCATGAAGCATTCTCATATTCAGTCAGGTTTACAAAAACTCTTCTTCCAGGAACAAGAGTTAAAAGTCCTGAGGAGGTAGAGGAGGACATAAGAAAGGAACTACCTAAAAATTTAAGGGGTTTAGAATTAAAAGTAGATACTCCAGATATAGATGTTAGACCCGAGAATCCAAGGTTGAGTAGACAAAAAGTAAATATATATGATGATAAAACAAAAAAGCACTCTGTTTTTGACTTTGAGAAATTGACTGCAGAGATTCCGATAAAATTTATGAGCATGAGAGTATTTATCAAAGAAAGAAAACATATTCCTGATGTCTATAAAGCAGCTGAGAAAGTATTTGTGACATCATTTAAAGAACAAGGAGAAAACTTCTAAACTCACCATTTTCAAAGTTATTAATACTATTTGTAAATTAAGCTTTACAAAAAGTACTACTATTTGTAAAATAGACTTGACATAAAGTGCTACTTTTTGTAAAATACAGTTGACAAATAGTATTTCTATTTTACAATATAAACTATGTTAAGGTTTTAAATATAAGCTATGATAAAGAAACGCGATTTATTTCAGAAGATTAATCCATATATTAAAGCTCCAGAAGCTATAATTGTCACTGGAATGCGCAGGACCGGTAAAACTACACTTCTAAACTATTTCTTTAATAGGATTGATTCCGATAATAAATTATTTATAGATTTAGAGAATCCTGTAAATCGACGATATTTTGAGGTTAAAAATTATGAAGAGGTTAGATCAACATTTGAATTTTTAGGCATAGAGCTTGATAGGAAGTCATATATTTTTCTTGATGAGATTCAGTTTGTCAAAGAAATACCTTCAATTGTGAAATATTTTATTGATCATTATCAGATAAAGTTCTTCATGACCGGGTCAGCAAGCTTTTATTTAAAGAATCTTTTTACTGAATCTTTAGTTGGACGAAAATATCTCTTTGAACTTTTACCTTTAACTTTTCAGGAATTCCTTCATTTTAAAAACTTAGATTATATAATCACTGAAAATAAAAAAAAGATTTCACTGTCAATTTTTGATACAATTTCCCCTTATTATGATGAATATCTTCTTTATGGAGGATTTCCTGGTGTTGTTTTAAAGACAACTATAAAGGAGAAGAAGAAAACTCTTGAGGATATATTTTCTTCATTCTTCCAATTAGAGGTAGTTCAACTTGGTGATTATCGTCGAAATGAAATTATAAGAAACTTGATGCTTTTACTACTATCTCGTATTGGTTCTAAACTAAGTATTCAGAAATTAGCAATAGAACTTGGTATATCACGTCCAACTCTTTATAAATATCTCTCATTTCTTGAAGGGACTTATTTTATATCACTGGTTAGACCCTATAGCAGGGGAAAAGATATTGAAATAAGGAAGACTCCCAAAGTTTATGTATGTGATTCTGGGTTAGCTAATCTCTTTGCTAAAGTTGACGAGGGTCATCTTTTTGAAAACTCAGTATTTCACAACTTACAAGTAAAAGGTGAGATAAATTATTATCATCGTAAGAGTGGAGTTGAGATTGATTTCATATTAAATAAGAAGAAAGCTTATGAGGTAAAAATAAATCCTACTGATTCTGATATCAGGAGGTTAAAACTTCTGATTAAAAAAATGGGACTTAAAGATTTTAAAATAATTTCCAAGAATTATTCTCCTTTAGAAAATATTATTTATGGCTTCATGATATAATCGCCATTTAAATGTAGGGCAATGCTTTAGTCTTTTTTCCAGATTAAGCATTGTAAAATAAAACTAAATTTTACAAATGCAATTTTAAAGGGTTGCTCTACATGTATAATAATTTAAGAATTTTAACAATAAAAATATTAATAATAGAAAGGATTAAAATGCAATTATCAGATAAAAAATGGGAAGATGTAAAAAAAGAAGCTACACAACTACTTAGAGAGCATATAAGAATAAATACAACTAATCCGCCTGGAAATGAAATAGAAGGAGCTAAGTTTTTAAAACATTTTTTAGAAAAAGAAGGCTTTGAATGTAATATTTTTGAAAGCGAAAAAGGAAGAGGAAATATAGTCACAAGACTTAAAGGTACAGGTGAAGCACCATCATTACTTTTACTTTCACATATTGATGTAGTTCCTGCAGATGAAGATAAATGGGAATATCATCCATTTTCAGGAGAACTTGTTGATAATAATATATGGGGAAGAGGTGCACTTGATTGTAAATCTCTTGGAATAGCTGAACTCATGGTGATGTTGCTCTTAAAAAGAGAAAGAATAAAGCTAAAAGGTGATGTTGTTTTAGCTGCAACTGCAGATGAAGAGGCTGGTGGAGTATTTGGTGCAGAATGGATGGTAAAGGAAAAATTTCCTTTAATAAAAACAGATTATGTAATAAATGAAGGTGGAGGAGATGGAATTCTAACTGATAAGGGATATGTTTTTCTTTGTCAAACAGCAGAGAAGGGAATCTACTGGATGAGATTAAAATTCAAGGGGAGACCAGGTCATGGTTCAATGCCTCATGAAGATAACTGTATAGCAAAAATGGCTAAAGCTATAAATATAATCTCATCATATTTATCTCCCATAAAAGTAAATGATGTTGTAGAAAAATTTGTTGAGGGATTTGGTATAGATAAAAAAGTATTTGACCCAAATTTAAGCAAGCAAATTTTGAAAGCTATTGAGGATAAAAAAATGGCTTACTGGATAAACGCTATGATGAGAAACACATTCTCACCAAATGTAGTAAAGGGTGGTAAAAAAACAAATGTTATTCCAAGTGAATGCTATTTAGAAGTTGATTCGAGAGTACTTCCAGGATATGAGCCAGAATATGTTTTAGAGGAGCTAAGAAAGTTATTAAAAGATATTGTCGAATTTGATGTTGAAATTATTCAAGAATCAATTCCGAGTCGATCACCTCTTCAAAGTCCTTTATATAAACTACTTGAAGAAACTATAAAAAAGTGGAACTTAAAAGCAAAATTAATTCCTTTTATGCAGGTTGGTGGAACAGATTCAAGATTTTTTAGAGAAAA
>JAHJRV010000066.1 GCA_018830725.1 Actinomycetota bacterium
CTTTAATATCTTTTTAAAATCTACATAAGGAAACATCTCTATACTTTTGAAATACTCTTCAACTCCTCCAGAATATTTCAAGCGAGATATTCCATCTATAAGCGTTCTTTCCCGATCGCTTACGGATAGTTTTTGTCCTTCACGAAGCAAAAAAGTTTTGCCAAAACTTGTTTTTCCCTTCACAGAGCGATACTCCACCCCCTGAAATTTGAATGGTCGAAAACCTCTATTAGTTATTATATACACTATCTTTGATGGAGAATAAGCTGCTCCATGAAGTTCTAATGCTGAATGATATCCTATTAGGGAGTTCTTAGAAAGTTTATTTGCTACAAGAAAATTGTCTATAACATACTCCTCTTTGCTTGTTCCCTGAGGTATTATATAGTATAACCCTGGCTTTACCTTTCCAAAATAGCCAGAGTTAAGTAAATCATTTAATCTCTTACGGAGATAATTTTCACTGTATTCTCTCCCGAATTTTTCTTTAAATTCCAAGAATGTAAATATTTTTTTGGAATAAAGTTCTCTGTAAAATCTTGGAAGTGCCATTTTACTACCCCTTTTTTACAAATTTTTACTAGTTAATAGTATAAAATTACGACAGAGTGGTACTCTTACATACCTTTACTTCCATTTTTTATCTATTTATTACTATTTAATAGTATAATATAATACTTTTTTGGTAATTTGTAAAGTTTTTAATTTTAACAGGAGCTTTTGCTGCAGGTTCTTTAGTTAGCATCTTTTTACATAATGTAATATATGGTCTCTTTATAAAATTGTGTGGAGAAAATTTCTGGGAAAGAATTGGTATAGGGGATGAACCTTTCTTCTTTATATTAGCATTAATTGTTTGTCTAATTGCATTTATAGTAAGTGTAATAGGTAGAATAGTACTATTTATTAAGAAAAAAAAGAAGTAACTATTAATAAATTGAAATTAAAATAAAGTAATTGAAACAATATAACTTTCGGAACCCTTAACTCCTATATCCAGTGGTACTATGGCATACAGCCCACTCTTCAGAGTTAGTATCCACTTTTTCTTCTTCAGGGAATGTAGAATTAAATAAGGCTCTTCCTTAAGTATCTTTCTTGCCTGCTTAACTGTGAAAATTGATTTGTTCTCTCTGGCAAGTTCTGAGAGTAGAAAAGATTCCTGCTTGCTCAATCCCTTTCTATAGTTTTCTGTATTTTCTTTCATATTCTCAAATATTTTACAGATTTATATTAATTTTATTATATATAAATGTTTTTAGAAGTCAAGTTCTTAATCCTGTGTATATACCACCAAAATAGAAATGTCATGTTATACATCAGTAAAAAGATTTGTATTAAAAATAATTGAAAAGTTATTTCTGAAAGTATACAATTTTTGTATACTATGAGAAACGAGTTTGAGTTTAAAAGTAAAAAAATATTTCATTAGCAGAAAAACCGGGATTGACTCGAAGTCTTATCAAAGGCAATTTATATAACTTTATCTATTATCAAAATAAATAGTGATTTATTTTGATAATAAAAAAATTTGTCTAAAATTATTTATATACATCTTTTCTATGACTTATTCTAAGGACTAATATCCCATCAACTGTTTTTACATAAATTACTTGATAAACACCAATTCTATACCGGTAAAGTTCTTGAAATTTGCCTTTAAGTAGCTCTCCTTTAACTGGATTTTTTTCAAATTACTTTCTATCTTATTTAGAAAGTTCAAAATATACTCTTTTGATGAAAGAATTAAAGAGAAGAATAGTTAACGTTCACTTATTATGAACATGTCATAAATAAGAACAAATTAGTTGAGCTTCTCTATATTGTAATTTGGTTTTGAATTAAGAAATAATTTGACTTTTGTTCATAATTTTGGTATGTTCATAATTGATGAACATAATTAAAAATTGAACAGATAGGGGGGATGAGTATATGGTTAGGAAAAATATAGAAAATGAAATCCTTCAATATGCTCTGGAAGCATTTAAGAAAAATGTCGTACTGCCAGTTAATATTGAGAAGGAAGTAGAGGTAACTGTGCAGAATTTAAAAGCAGATAGGCTATTGAGAATGACGGTTCAGGGAACTGAATTACATTTTTATGCTGAAGTAAAAACTAATATTACAAAAGCTGGAATTGGATTGATTTTGCTTCAAAAAGCTAAATTTCCATATCAAATGTTACTGGTAACCAGGTATGTTACAGCGCAGATGGCAGAACAGTTAAAACAAGACGATATACAATTTATCGACACAGCTGGGAATACATACATTAATCAACCTCCCTTGTATATTTTTGTAAAAGGGAATAAACCCCCTGATATTTTCAGGAAAGCTCCTCTCAAACGAGCCTTTAAACCTACAGGGCTAAGAGTGATATATGCTTTTTTGTGCAACCCAGGTTTAGAAAATAAAACGTATCGCAACATTGCTGAAGTGGCAGACGTGGCACTTGGAACTATTGGCTGGATAATAAGAGATTTGAAGGAGATGGGTTATTTGCTGGACATGGGAAAGCGGGGTTATAAATTAATCAAGAAGGAAGATCTGTTAAATCGTTGGGTGATAAACTATCCAGAAAAGTTAAGACCAAAGTTAGTATTAGGGCATTTTAGGGGTCCTCACGACTGGTGGCAGAAGAAAATTTTAGATCCTATGTACGCACAGTGGGGTGGAGAGGTTGCTGCTGCTAAACTTACAAAATATCTGAAACCTCAAGTTATTACTATCTATACAACACCACAGCAACTTAATCCTTTGTTGATTGAAAACAGACTTAAAAAAGATCTGGAGGGTGATATTGAAATCCTTAATAGATTCTGGACCCCCTTAGAAATGTGGCAATATGAGGATATGGTACATCCGATACTAATTTATGCAGATCTTATGGCAACAGGTAACAAAAGAAATATTGAAACCGCAAGGATAATTTATGAAAAATATCTTGTTCGATATATCAGGGAAGATTGAGAAGATAGGTCTCAATAAGGTTAATGCCCTTTATGAGGTTAAAAAGGTAGCTGATTCTCTGAAAATCCCTTTCTTTGTTGTTGGGGCATCAGCCAGGGATTTCATTCTTGAGCATTGCTATAATATAAAATCACCTCGAATGACTGAGGATATAGATCTAGGGGTTGAGGTGGCTGACTGGGATAAATTTAATAAATTATCAGAGACTTTACTTTCAACAGGTAAATTCTCTAAGGCTCCAGAGAAACAAAGATTTCTCTTTAGGGATGTTTTTATTGATATAGTACCATTTGGTCCTATTGCAGGTAAGGATAAAAAAATAAGCTGGCCACCTGAACATGAAATATTTATGAATATACTGGGGTTTGAGGAAGCCTATGAGTATTCAATAACTTTAAGACTTGGTTCAAAGCCCGAACTTGATATTAAATTTCCTACATTATCGGGCTTGGCAATTATGAAAATAATATCCTGGAAAGAAGAGTACCCTGAGCGCAAAACTGATGCTGAGGATTTATTGTTTATAATGAAAAATTATGAAGTCGCTGGAAACGAAGAACGGTTGTATGGTCAAGCACTGTCTTTGCTTGAAGAGGAAGATTTTGATACTCGGTTAGCTGGTATTAGATTGCTTGGAAGGGATATAGCAAAAATATCTGATTCTCAGACCTTAAAAGCTGTCAAAGAAATATTAGAGGGTGAAACTGGAGAACAATCACGCTACAGGTTAGTTGAAGATATTGTTTCAGTAACTTTTATGTACAGTGATCAATTTGATGAAATATTAAATTATGTAGAAAAATTAAAAGAGGGAATTTCAGAAAAATGAATTGGAACTTATTTCTCAGATAAAATTTTAATAAGCTGTTTAGGAGATACAATTTTTATCATTTTTACCTTATTTTGTAAACTTAACAAGTGCTTTTTATCAAGTGTTACTAAAAATTGAGCATCTGCTTCTAAAGCAGAAGCTAAAACATGAGCATCACCATAGTCAATAACTACTTTATAAAAGGATATAACAGTTGATTTTTTTGGTGCTGGCAATACTTTTGGGAAAGTAGTGACTATTTTATTGATGGATTTTTTATTAAGTCCAGCCTTATTAATATTGCGTCTTATTTCATCCAAAATAACTTCACTGATTATTCCTGTAATTTTCTTTTGATTAGCCCATTGAAGCAGTTTTCCAGATCCACCCATAGGAGATTTTAAACCAGCTAAAACTACAGAAGCATTAAACAATACATTTGGTACAGATTGTTCTTTACCCACTTATATTAACCCTTCGTTTTTAAGTTCATTAGTTTCTTTTTTATCTAACTCAAAAAATTCTTTTAATTCTTGTTTTGTATAACTACGAACTGGATAGGGAAGGGTTCTAACTGGCTCAATTATCAATCGTCCCTTTTCTTTTATTATACGCACTAAGCTATTTTCTTCAAAATAAGGTTTTTTTCGAAATTTGGCAGGGATTGTTAACAAACCCCTGGATTGAATTTTGACAATCTCCTCCTGTCTATTTTGTATCATTTTTTCTCCTTTCTGATTTTCTATTTTACAGAAATTTAGTAATTATGTCAATAATTTAAAATAATTTAGTTCTTTTTTGAGATTGTAATTTATAAAACAATTTTTTTAAGTTTTATTATTGTGAGATTTTAAAAAACATTTTAATATAATAAAAAGCACAAAAGAAATAATAAAGAAGAATTTTAATAGATGAAAATATTTGAAAGATTATTAAAACTAATAATTCTGTTGACAACTGGAATTATTTTCTTTTTATTAGGTATAGCTTTGATATTTTTAGCTGTGAGGGAAAAGATAAAAGGAATGCTTAAAAAGTTTCTAATTTTATATTTTATATAGTTAGTGTTTAACTTCTATCTACTAAATAGAGTTTCCATTAATATAGGAATTGATCTTATAACAACTGGACCTAAGATTACAGCTATCAAAGCTGGAAACAAACAAAAAATAAGAGGAAAAACTAATTTAACTGGAGCTTTTATTCCAGCCTCTTCAGCTCGTTGACGCCTCCTCATCCTCATTTCAGATGCCTGAACTCTTAAAACCTTTCCAATTGAAATACCAAAAGTATTAGCATGTATCACAGCCATTATAAAAGCATTCATATCTAATACATCTGTTCTGTCTCTTAAATTATTTAAAGCTTCACGAGTGGAAAATCCAATCTGCTTTTCATGTAACATTCTGGCAAATTCTTCACTTAAAGCTCCTTTAATACTATTTGTAACCTTTGCTACAGCATTATCAAAACCCATACCTGCTTCAACACTAATTGTGAGTAAGTCAAGAGCATTAGGTAAAGTTCTTCTAATATCTCTCTTTCTTTTAGCTATTTTGTTACTCAAAAATACATCTGGTAAAAAGAAAGATAGTGGTACAAATGCTATTAATACAATCTTCATTATTAATGGTATTACAAAAAAGATAGCCACTAATATAGATATAAGCAAAAATACAACAGGGAAAAGAAATTTTATAGCTAAATAAATATCTGTACTTATTATCTCTTGTAACCCAGCAAGCATTAACCTTTGTTCATTAGAATCTACAATTCCTTTTGGACTAATTCTTTTAACAATATAACCTATTTTTGTAAAGAAGGGTATAATTGATCTTTCATAAAAAGAAGGAATGACAATTTCATTTCTATTAGCCTTTGGACCATAATATTCCAATTTGCTCATACTGCTTTTTGGTCCTCTTTTCAAAACAACAGGTAACCCAAAGGTTAGTATTAATAAAAAAACAGAACCAAAAACTGCACCTAAAATTACATAGAAAAGAACATTTATTGACATTTATTATTCACCAATATTCTATTTTAATATTTTGTAATTAAAATTTCATTTATAAACAATTCTATTTCTAATAATCAACACGTACAATCTTAATAATCCATACAGTTCCAATCACCATTAATGTAAATGCAATAGCAATTATAATAAGACCAAGTTTTGTAGTTACGAGTAAACTTACATACTCCCTGTTAAGAATCGAAAGAATCATGCCCACTACTATTGGCAAGGCTATCAGAATATAAGCAGATATTCTTCCCTCTGCTGTAAGAGTTTTAATTTGATTCATTACTCTATCTCTTTCTCTAATCGTACTAGCAATAATATCCATTACTTCAGCTAAATTACCACCAACTTCCCTTTGAACATTTATTGCCATTACTGTCCAATCAAAGTGTTCACTATTTATTCGCTTTGCCATATTATCCAGAGCATCTTTTTCGGGTGACCCCATCCTAATCTCACTCAATACCCTCTTAAATTCATCAGATATAGGTGGTTTAGTTTCATCTTGAACCATACTTAAAGCTTGATTAAAGCTGTAACCGGCTTTTAAAGACCCACCAATTAACTGTAGTGTATCAGGTAACTGTTCATGAAATTTTTTAATCCTTTGTGATGCTTTAAATTTTATAAATATAAATGGGCTTATAGCACCTAACAGTATAGCTACAACAGTGAGAGGAAGGTTATTAGTAAAAGTGTAAATTACCAAACTTGATATTATTTGAACTATAATATGTATAGATATGAATTCAGAACCCCGGATTTTCATACCTGCTCTTTCCAATCTTAGCGTAAATAATTCCACAAAACCTCTTTTTGCAGCAATTTTGGATATAAAAGATGCGAAACGATTGAAACCACCTTTCTCATACTCATCCTCTTCTTCTATACTCTTTCTGACAGGTTTATATCCGTAAAATTCAGTTCTTTTCTTAAGTAACTGACTTGGTGGAATTATTAGCAAAATAAGCACATATAAAAAAAGTGTTACTCCTATAAAAATTGAAGCATAAATAATTAATTTCATCCACCATCTGTCAAAAATTGTTAGAAAAAATGGTCTTTTTGGAATTCTTATTATTTTTGTTGGGGTTGGAGCATAAAAAGGATTTTCATAAGTAGTCTTTACTGAACTAGTTAATCCAGACTCTTCCACAATAATATTTATTTTTATTGTTTCAGTATTTGGCCAAAGACTTGTGTATGAAATTTTATACTGGTTTCTTATTTTCCATGAAATTTGTCGGTAAAGTTCTTTTAGCTCCCCTGAATTTGCTGCAATTAACAATTCACCACCAGAGCTTTCAGAAATATTCCCAATATCAGTTGGGTTAAAATCATAGGACATTAAAGCAACTGAAAATATGGTTACCTGCTCATCTTTAGCCTTATTAATAACATCTTTTGTGGTTAGCTTGCTGACTGTATCTGTACCATCTGAAAGTACTATGGCGTATCTATACTTTATATCCTTTCTAATATTAAACTGATCTAATGCAAGAAAGATACCATCATATAGGGAAGTTTCACCTTCAGCAGTTATTTCATAAATGAATTCTTTTAACTCTTGCCTATTAGAAGTAAAATTAGAATAGGTAGTAACATCATCAGCAAATCCAACTACTGCAAACTCATCAATCGATCTCATCTCATTCATAAAAACTAATGCTGCATCTATAGCATCCGCTATAGGTTCACCTTTCATGCTACCACTGGTATCAAGGACAATAACTACTCCTATAGGCTCTTTAATTCTTGCTACCCTTTTAATAGAAAGGTCTATCACTTTATCATTATTCTCTAAAACATAAAAATTTTCTTTACTTAAATCCAAAGATCCAAGAGTTGAGCCCTCTTTAAAATTAAGAAAAATATCTACTTCAGGATAATCAGTAATATCAGTTTTTTTAATAACTATATCCGGGCTTTCCTGAGCCAAAAGTGAAACTGGCCATAAAATTAATAGCGTTAAAATTACTGAAAAAACTATTAAAAAATATCTGTAGCTTTTTTTAATCATATGAATAAACTTAATAAATTTAATAAATAATTTAAAAATGTCATTAATAATAAAAAATTACCTTAGATAATTTAATTTATTGAAATATTAAATTTCTTTTTCAAACACTTCACTTGGAATATCTATTCCAACATCATTAAGTCTATATAAAAATCTCGGTCGTAGACCAGTTGATTTAATGCTTCCTTTAAATTTTCCAGTACTATCAATACCCATGGAGAAATCAAAAACAAAAAGATCCTGTAATGTAATTATGTCTCCTTCCATACCCTGGACTTCAGTTATTTTAACAAATCTTCTAGTACCATCTTTAAGTCTGTTTAAATGGACAATTAGATCTATTGCAGATGAAATCTGTTGTCTTATCGCTCTTACCGGAAGTTCGAGTCCAGCCATCAGGACCATAGTCTCCAATCTGGAAAGTACATCTCTGGGAGTGTTTGCATGAACGGTACTAAGGCTACCGTCATGGCCTGTATTCATAGCCTGTAGCATATCTAAAGATTCTCCTCCTCGTACCTCACCAACTATTATACGATCCGGTCTCATACGAAGAGCATTCCTTACAAGATCTCTAATAGTAACTTCTCCTTTACCCTCTATATTAGGTGGTCTTGATTCTAATCGAATAACATGCTTCTGGTGTAATTGTAATTCAGCTGCGTCCTCTATTGTGATTATCCTTTCATCATATGGAATAAAAGGAGATAGAACATTTAAGGTAGTAGTTTTTCCAGTTCCAGTTCCACCAGAGCAAATAATGTTTAATCTTCCTATTACACATTGCTTTAAAAAATCTGCTACTTTCTGGGTACATGTTCCCATATCTACAAAATCTTCCATGGTAAATGGATCAAAAGAAAATTTTCTTATGGTCAATATCGGACCTTGAATAACTAAAGGATGGATTATTACATTTACTCTAGAACCATCAGGAAGTCTTGCATCTACATATGGTACTGACTCGTCAACTCTTCTTCCTACCTTACTAACAATTTTATCAATAATTCTCATCAAGTGAGCTTCATCAAGGAAAGTCTTAGTAGTTGGAAATATCTTTCCAAATTTTTCAACATATATGTTATAAGGATTATTAATCATAATCTCTGTTACTTCATGATCTTTTAAAAATTCTTCTATAGGTCCATATCCAACCACATCATCAATAAGGTCATTAGTTATTTTCTTTTTTTCTAAAATAGTAAGAGGAATATCATAATCATTCAGAATATCATTTATCTCTCTCTGTACTCTTAATTTTAACTCCACATCACTTATTTTCTTTTTAAAAAGGACATCTGAAAGTTTTTCAATCAATTTAATGTGAATATCTCGCTTGATATCATCAATTTGTTTTGCTCTTATGGAAATGGACTTTTTCATCTTTACATTTAAATCATCCTCAAATTCTTGAATTTTTTTCAATCTCTCTTGTAATCTCATTGTAAACCACTCTTTCGCTTTCAATTACAAAAAATTAATATAAAAATTTTTTTTACTTTTTATCCAGCTTCCAACAAAAGCCTGGTTAATTTACGAATACTTTTACTAACCATAGACCTTGGTGCTCTTACAACTACAGGTATACCTTTATTTATACATAAAGGAACAAGTTTGTCAGAGGGAATTGTAACATTTATTCGCTGCTTGATCGTTTTTTCTATTTCATCTATAGTGATACCAACTTTGGAATCAGCTCTATTAAGAATTACAAATATTTTTTCCTCTGGAAACTTTAATTGTTTAAGTATCTGCAATGAAATCTTTAAATTTTTAATATTAGGAACATCCTTGCTGGCTACAATACACAAAAAATCTGTCTTTTCCAGAAGTAACATTACATTATCTGAGAAGCCTGAAGGTGTATCAATTATTACATAATCACTTATATCTGAAAAAATATCTAATATTTTCATTGTAGCTGCTATGCTAATCGATTCTTCCTGAGAGGGATCAATTGGTGCAGGTAGAACTTTTACCCCAGATTCGTGAATGGTTAAAAAACTATTTAGCATTTCAGAATCTAATTGATTAATAACAGACATAATATCGTATGTGGTATGTTTGGGATATAAATTAAGCATTAAAGCTACATCGCCAAACTGATAGTCAAGATCAAAAAGTACTACTCTTTTTTTATCAAATTTAGCTAAATCAACTGCGAGGTTTACTGCAATAAATGATTTCCCTGAACCTCCCTTGGTACTAAAAACTGATATCTTTTTATGTATTTTTTTTCTCTGTTCTTCTTCTTTAATTTGTATTGAAGGCTTTTCCATTGATTTCAAAAACATATTTTCTGTTCTTTTAATGGAATCTCTTAATTCATCATATATAAAAGGAAATTCTATTACATCATGGATATTGAGCTTAATTGCTTTTTTTAATATATCAGTTGAAAATTTATCTACTGAAAGAATTACTTTAACAAAACGAAGACCATCAAAATTTGCAATTAAAATTTTTTCTATATCCTCTAACTTATATGATGGACCTAACAAAACAATATTTGAACTTTTTTCCTGAAGTATTAATTCAAAAAGATCAAGATTTCCACTAACTTCAGCAATTTCTAACTTGGGGATATTTCTTAATAACGTAACAATTTTTTTAATGTTTTGTTCTTCCTTTTCAAGGATAACAAGTGAGATTTTATTATTAAAATTCCTATTCATAAACCTCATGCCTTCGTATATATTATTTTCTATATTAATATAATTTTGAATTTATAATATTTTTTACTGATTACTCAAAAATATTATCAAATGTTCTCCCAAATGTTTCTTCTCTTTCAATCTCCTTAGTAGGGAGCAAAGCTAACCATACACTGCCCATCTCTTCAGTGAAAACTAATTTCTCTGAATCCCCTGGAGTTACTGCCAAAGTTATTGTTTTTATTTCAGATTTTTTAGCCCTCTCTTCAGTTTGAGCACCCAGGATTCCTTCAGCTCGTTCAGTAGTTTGAGTTATTTCAATCCTGGTACCTATATATAAAACCTCAACATTCCATAGTAAAGTCTTTGTAATTTCTTGTTGGATTTCTTCAAGAGCTTCTTCAGCTTCTTCAGCTTCTGGATAAACCGTTATAGGTTGTTCCTCGGTTGGTTTGAAAGTTGCAATAACATTAACTCTATCTCCAACATTAATTAGATTAGATACACCTATTACCTCATTAACAGGAATGGAAATAGCTACCATATCATCGGGAATAATAAAAGCTAATCCAATATCTTCTGGTTTAATAAGCTTTGTCGCAGTAATTTGTTCTCCCTTATTTATTGGCACAGCAGCAACATATCCTTTATAATCTTCAAGAGAAGTAAGAACCCCTTCTGCCAGATATTTTCTTGGGATTGCCTGAGTAATAACACTACCGTTAGCAATTATAGTTTCAACCGGAGTTTCCCCCGGGATATTTTGAGCTGCTACAAGAACCTCAATTTTTTCAACTTCCTCTTCCACTGAAGCCCTGATATTACTTATGTACCCTATTACTGCCACAACAGCAATTATAGCTAAAATAATTGCTATAATTAGTATTACAATTCGCATTCTCATTTTTTTCCCTAACTTTTAAAATTTATATAATCTATATATTTACTATTTATAATAACTGTTTATAAAAAAAAGCAATATTTATTAATTAATAATCCTTATTACCTTATAAGTCTTACTATTCTATAAGTTTTACTAACCTATAAGTCTCACTAGTCTATTAGTCTTACGACTCTAAGTCCTCCAGATTGAACAGGAATAATGCTACCTTCAGTTATAACCAAAGCTTGGCTAAGAAACGTGCCTGTAATTGAGATACCATGACCATATACAGGATCGTGCATATCATGAATGCCAGTAATAATAAAAGGTGCAAACGCCACTATTTCAACTTCATCATGTCCATGAACTTCCCCCAAACCATCGATTATTGGGACATAAATAAATTGACTATCAGGGTCGGTGAGTTTATAACCTGTTCCAAATACAGGATCTATATATTCAGCAACAAGTTCAAAAAATCCATCCAGTAAATTATTATGCTGCCCATATACTCTTTCGTTTACTCCTTGTAATGTTTTACCTACCTTATTTCCTGTCAATGTTTCTATCATATCACCAACAGACAAAGGTGTACTGGCACCATCAATTATGTTATCCTTATATTCACTACCTCCAGGACTATCGATTGTCAAAGGTTGATAGTTACCACAGACACCACCGCCAGGTGGTCCAGAACCATATTTTAATACAACTTCTTCACCAGGATCCCAGCTATCCTGTGGAACTCCCCATGGTACTACACCTACATGTTCTTCTGGCGAAGCTATCATAGCTGTTGCTGAAGCTACAACCTGTGTATGACTTAATCCTATAACTCTTGCAAAGTAAAGAGGAGCATTAGGATTTATTGCATTCACAGTAATCGTATCATCTTCAGCCAATGTAGAACTAATTATTACATCACTGGAATTAATAATTAAACCATGTTTTGAACCATATTCAATAGCTACGTTTATAGCCCCGTCCACATCCTCTGGCAATTCTTGGACCCCAGCTAAAGCTGCAGCATCAGCAACAGTTTGAAGATGTCTTCTTTCTTCATAAAGAGAACCCACATCTATAGCTAAAGCTGTTACCATCATTAGTGCTATAATGCTTAAAGCAACTATGACTACAACTGCACCATTTTCACTTTTAAATCTTTTAATCTTCATAATTCTCATCTTCTTATTATTTAAAAATTTACACTATTAATAGATATTATTAAAGATATTATTAATAATTTTATAAAAAAGTTTATTATTCATAATTCTCAAGACGCATAACTGCTTTATTTGTAAGTGGTATATTCCAACTTCCCACAAGTGGTATTTCTATAGTAATATTATAAGTAATCTCAACTTCTACAGGATCACCAATATTTGTTCCCTCAGGAGTAGTAATAATTATATCATCTTCAGTAATAGGAATTGGGTATGCTCTTTCAATTATAATGTCTTTAAGGTCAGGATTATTAAGATCTACAGCAGCCCGCCTGGCACCTTCTCTTGCTGCGTGAGTAATAGTAATATAGTTATTATATGCTATTCCAAATTGAAATATTCCAAATACCAGCATTATCAATATGGGCAGAATAATAGCAAATTCTACCGCACTGGCGCCTTTTTCATTTTTTATTATTCTGATGCTTTTTATTTTCATTGTCTCTTAATTTAATTAGAAATTTATTTATAATTCTAATTATATGAACTATTTAAAAGATGTGTTTACAAACACATGTTCTTATACATTGAAAAATATATAACCTTGTCATTCTGACCCTGAGTGTAACGAAGGGTAAGAATCTCATTATATTTATCTTTTTAAAAGGAGATTCTTCACTTCGCTATTGTTTCGTTCAGAATGTACTGTGTCAAGATATCAAAATTTTTGAAAATTAAATATATTAACAATAAGCAAAACTTGTAAATTTCTCTTCATAATTTGGGTCATATTTCCTATCATACTTTAATACTACAAATATCTGTCTGACTAATTTATTTAATACTGCTACTCTTAATACCTTATGTTCTTTCCCTTTTAAACTTAATCTTTCATACATATTCCTGCAAGCATTATTATGCTGCATTGCACTAAGTGATGTCATAAATAGTTGCTTTCTTAGATAACTATTACCCTTTTGACTGATTCTTCCTCTTCCTCTTAAAGAACTACCAGATTCTTTGGGTGAGGGATTAGTTCCTATATAGCTAACTACCTGCTTGCTATTTTTAAAATCTTCAAATCTACCAAAAAATGCAATAATTATAATAGCTGTTTTAGGACCTACTCCAGAAATTGAAAGCAATCTACTGTACTCATTAAGATAATGCTTATTTATTAAATTTTTTAGTTCTTCTTCCAGTCTTTTAATTGAAATATTAAGCTCAGAGATTAATTTGTTAAAACATTCTTCTACTGATCTTTCCTTTAATGGGTCCTTATCTAAAGCCCCCAAACGATTTAAATAGTTATTTTTAGATACTGTAAGATCTTCTATTGCTTTGAGTATCTTTATTATTCTTTGTCTCTTTTTAGATCTTGGTTGAAATAATTTAACATCTTGTTCATAACCGTATTGAGCAATTACTTTTGCATCCACTTTATCTGTTTTTGCACGAAGCATTTTCATCTCTGCATATCTTTTAATTATTAGTGGATTAACTACAGATACAAGAAAACCTCTCTCATACAATATATTGGCTAATTGTAAATGATAGATTCCAGTAGCTTCCATAACAAACAGTAGATCCTTTTTACCTTTATCATACTTTTTTAAGAATCTTTCAATGTCAGAATTTTTATTTAAGATAACTTTAAGTTTATGATTTTTGCCATCGTATTCAGAAATATTCAGTTTCTTCTTTGATACATCAGCTCCAATTACTAATTTCATATTTTTCTCCTCCCTTTTTAGTCTGATGTGGAGAGCTATAATCTATCATCGTAATTTATACAGGCTTTTTAACCTAATGTACTGTTCAGATTTATTAGAGAAGGCGGGTTTAACATTCTGAACGGTCTTTAAAAACCAATGACAATGCAAACTTATCCGCCTTCTCTCCACATCAATTTATTTGATACAATTTTATCAATTATGTTAACATAAACACATAATATCAACATACGATGACAAAAAATATAAATTAATTCATATTTATATTTTATAAATAGTAAACTGTAAACACCAAGTTTAAATAGTACAAATTATAAAATATTTAACTTAATTTAAAATCTTATAGTTACCAGGTAATTCTATTAATTAGAATCACCAGGAGATAATTCAAATAGTAATGTAACCTTCAGCTATAATTAAAGATTGGCTAAGAAACCTGCCTGTGATGGCATTGCAATTTTACAAGCAGGTTTCTCATTAACCTCCAGAATTGATAATAAGTACATTAAGGAGTAGCAGTGTCAAGAGCGTCTTTTATATAAGTGAATACAGCATTTAGCTGTCCACCGAGAGCAGTAACAGTAATAATTATAGCTACAGCAATAAGTGCGACCATAAGAGCATATTCTATGGCAGTTGCCCCTTCCTCCCTTCTTATATAGGTCATAAGCCACTTGATTAAAAAGCCCATTTTTCACCTCCTTTGATATGAATTTATTTAATTTTTCCATTTTGTCATTGACCACCGGAATTGATAAGAGCCTTATTAAGTTCCACCAAGAGAATCTATTATATTTTGGAATACCGTATTTATCTGTCCACCAAGAAGCCCAACAGTAACAATTATAGCTACAGCAATAAGTGCAACCATAAGAGCATATTCTATTGCAGTTGCTCCTCTCTCTTTTTTTATAGAGGTCATAAACCATCTAATTAAAGAGCTCATTTATCGCCTCTTTTTTCTAAATTTTAATTTTTTCAATTTTTTATTTAGATTTATCAAAGATGCAGACATTAATCTCCTTTTAGTTAATTATTAAAATTACTAAAAAATTTTATTAATTAATTTTTTAATCTTTATTATCTCTTCTTAAAAAAATAAAAACCGGCTAAAAATTATTTGATGTTTTTAAGGCCGGTTGTACCATAAGCTCTATGAGATATAAGTACCCAGATTAAATCCCACTTCAAAGCTTCCTTAATTTTTTTCTTATATTTAGTTTTTATATATATCATCTTTTTATAAAAAAAGCAAGAATTTTTTTAAAAAATTTTCAAACCAAAATAGAATATTATCATTTTTTTTCTAAATTTTTTGACAGTTATATTAATTTGCATTTCCTCCTATACAGTTACTTTCCAATAAACCATATATATTATTAAATTGGATTTTTTAGTCGGGTACGCTATTAGCTCCACCTTCCTCAAGCATCTACTTTTGAGAAAATTTTTTTAGATTATAAGTATAAAATATTAATTTAATAATATCAAATTCTCAAATTGGATTATTTTATTTAATTTGAATTTATAAAACAAAGAACTTTTTCTTATAGAGGCTAAAGAGTCAGTATTATCAATAAAAATTGATTAGAGAATAAAAAAGCCATTTAGTTTAGAGGCTAAATGGCAATTATTTAAAAATAGCCGGTTGCACTACTAGCTCTTCACACCCTAAGTGCCCAAATTACTGGATGTGATTCATAGCCTCTATTTCTAATAAGTTATTTCTATTAATTTTTAAAAGAACAATTTAATTTAAAATTAGAGTTATTATAACATATTTTTTCTAATTGTAAAGTATTTTTATAAAAATTTTTTAAATTTTTTATAAATTTTATCTATTTTATAAAAATTTCTAATATCTAAAGCCTTAATATTATATATTATTAATATTAAATCTTAATTTCAGATTTAAAGGGACTGTGTTATATTTTCTGTAAAATTGATCTTTGAAAATTTGAATGGGTCATCAAAATCCTTCATAATGTTTAAAAAACATTTAAAAAGGAGGTAACCAGATGACCCAAGTAAATATTACTAAATTAAAAGAAATTTATCAAGAAGCAGTAGAAAAAGATTCTGATTTTATGAAGAAACTTTCAAACTACATACTGCAGAAAGTAATGGAAATGGAAAGAGATGAACAGATTGGTGTTAAAGAGTACATAAGAGATGAAAAACAAAGAAAAGGAAGTAGAAATGGATACAAAAAGAGAACTTTTAATACTAGATTAGGTAAGATGGAGTTATTAAAGCCCCAGATAAGGGAATTTCCCTTTAATACAAATGTGTTTGAATATTATCAGAGAAGTGAGAAGGCATTGATGTTAACAATTCAACAGATGGTGATAGATGGAGTATCTACAAATAAGGTGAAAAAGATAATAGGCAAGCTATCATCTGATTTAAGTTTTTCTAAATCAACAGTTTCAAGACTAATGAAAGAGCTAGATCCTATGATAAAGTCCTGGCGTAATGAGAAATTAAGTAAAAATTATGCTTACATTATTCCAGATGCTTGTTACTTTTATGTAAGAGAAAACAGTTCTGTTGTAAAAAGACCTCTATTAATTAGTGTGGCAGTAGATATGACCGGTTATAGGAAGATATTAGGAGTAGATATGAAAATTGATGAGAGTGAAGAGTCCTTAAAGAGAACATATATTAAGTCTTAAAGAAAGAGGACTAAAAACAGTAAATCTTACTACATCAGATAATAATAAGGGACTAGTTAAAGTACTTACTGAAGAGTTTGCAGGAACTGCCCATCAAAGATGTATGGTTCATTTTGAGAGAAATTTATTATCTTATGTACCTGCAAAGGAAAGAAAGCTGTTGAGTAAATACATAAAGGCAATATATAGTTGCCCTAATAAAGAGATGGCATTAAAGATAGCAAATTTAATATCAGATAAATACAGAAATATTTATCCTAAGCTATCAAAACTTTTAGATGAAAATGTAGAAGAAACATTAACATTTTACAGTTATCCAGAAAATCATCACAGAAAGATTAGAACTACTAATATAATAGAAGGAACTCTAAATTCTATGTTAAAGAGACGTTCTAGAGTTGTTGGCATATTTCCAAACAGAGAATCGTGTATTAGATATGCTTGCTCTCTACTTATGGAAATAGATGAGGAATGGCAAACTAATAGAAGATATATGAGAATGCTAAAAGAAGATGAAAATTTAGATGTTGATGAATATTTCATGAGAGAGATAAATGACATAAGAAATGAAATAAAAAAAGAGAAGGAGTTGGTGACTCTTTGAATTTTACAGAAAAATTGGGATTGACTCAATTTAAAAAAATTTATATAATTTGTATAATTCATAATTAATGAAGTTTTATAAATTTTTCTTTTTTAATTTTATAAATTTCCTGGATTTGCTAAAATTTAAGCAGCTGAATTTCTTTGCGGTTTTAAAAAGTAAAATAAAATAAAATAAATAAAACATAAGTAGTGGAATTTGAATTTGCAAATTAATAATAAAACAAGTTTCAATGAGTATTAGGTTTATTTCCTTAATAAAGATTACAACACTTTTTTTGCTTTTAGTAATGCTGGCAGGGTGTGCTAGAAGAGAAGCTAGTGATGCCTTTATCCAGATTAAAGGCTCAGATACAGAGGTTAATCTTGTTCAGAGGTTGGCAGAAGAATTTATGAAGGATCATCAAATTTATATTGCAATTACAGGAGGAGGGTCTGGAACAGGAATTGCTTCCCTAATTAACAAGCAAACAGATATAGCGAATTCCTCTCGTGCTATGAAGGATGAAGAGATAAAGTTGGCAAAAGATAATGGGGTTGATCCAGTAGCCATTGTTTTTGCCTTAGATGGATTGGCTCTGATTGTGCATGAAAGTCTTCCTGTAGAATCTTTAACACTTGATGAGATAAGTCAGATTTATAGGGGAGAAGTTACTAATTGGAAGGAAGTAGGTGGTCCTGATCTTGGAATTTCAATGTATGGTAGGCAAAGCAATTCAGGAACATATATCTATTTAAGGGATAATGTAATTAAGGGAGATTATTCTCCTAAGGTTAGAAGTATGAATGGAACTGCACAGATTGTAGAAGCAGTTAGAAAGGATAAGGCAGGAATTGGGTATGTGGGCATTGGTTATATAATAGATGATAAAGGCAATACATTATCTGGAATAAAATCTTTAGAAATAGCAAAAGATATAAATTCTCCTTTTGTTTCTCCTTTAGATCCTGAGAATGTGAAATCTGGACTTTATCCTATTGTAAGACCCCTATATCAATATACAGATGGTAAACCCAAGGGCAACATACTAAATCTCATACTTTTTGAATTAAGTGATAGGGGACAGGATTTAGTTATGAAGGAAGGTTACTATCCTGTAACATCTGAATATATGGAAATTAATGAAAGCTTAGGAATTTTCGAATAACTTAATTATTTTAAAATATAATTTTTTACTAAAAAATTTTTTATGTTCTTTTTTCAAACAGGACTGTAAAATTAGTTTGTTAATAGTATATATTGAATATGAAATTCAATTTATCTACTTAATTTCGAAATAAAAATATTGAAATTAATTTAATACATGAAATTATATTTATTTGTATAATATGAAAAATAAAATTATAAAAGCAATGAACTTGAAAAGGATTAAAGAGAAAGCAATATATTATTTCTTTTTTCTAACAGGAATTTTAGCGGTTATTATTCTTTTAGGTATCTTTTTAATGCTTCTTTTAAATGGATTACAAACATTCAGAGATGTTAGATTTTCTGATTTTTTCTTTGGAACTGTCTGGAACCCTTCTGCTTACGGAGAATCTTCTTATGGAATTCTCTCCATGATTGTGAGCACTTTTATGGTTACTTTAGGTGCTATGATAATTGCAGTGCCACTTGGTATTGGTGCTGCTGCTTATATTGCTGAAATTGCAAGTCAAAGGACAAGGGACATTTTAAAGACAATTATGGGAATTTTAGCAGGGATTCCATCAGTTGTTATTGGTTTCATAGGAATTGTTTTAGTTGGACCTTTTATAGCCAGGGTTTTTGGATTGTCATCCGGTTTAAATGCTCTAAATGGTTCTATTCTTTTAGCAGTTATGTCCTTACCCACTATTATTAGCGTTTCAGAGGATGCAATAAGAGAAGTTCCAAAGGAATATAAGGAGGCGTCTTATGCACTTGGAGCAAATAGATGGATGACTTTAATTAAAGTTACGATTCCAGCTGCTTATTCAGGAATTATAGTATCCATTATGTTAGGAATTGGTAGAGCAATTGGAGAAACTATGACAGTTTTAATGGCTACTGGAAATGCTTCAGCAATGCCACATAGTTTTTTTGATTCTGTAAGAACAATAACAGCTACAATAGCTATTGAAATGGGGGAGGTTCCTTATGGTACAACCCATTATTATGCATTATTTGCTGTTGGTGCAACTCTTTTTCTAATAAGTTTAGGAGTTAATCTAATTGCAGAGATAGTGACTTCTAAATATCGAGGTGCTAAAGTATGAAACTAAAGAGATTAAGAGGGATAATAGGATTTAGTTTACTCAGACTCTCTGCTCTTGTCGTTGTATTAATATTAAGTATTATTGTATTTGATATTGCCATAAAAGGATTTAGAGCTATTAGTTTGACCTTCTTGTTTGATTTTCCTAAAGAAGGAATGACTAAAGGAGGAATATTTCCAGCAATTATTGGAACAATATTCGTAACAGTTATAACTACACTATTTTCAATTCCACTTGGTATTTCAGCAGCAATATATTTGAGTGAATATGCAGTAGAGGGAAGACTTACTCGTCTTGTTAGTGCTGCAATTAGAAATTTAGCTGGTATTCCTTCAATTGTTTACGGTTTATTTGGTGTAGTAATATTTGTGCAAGGATTAAATTTTGGGACATCAGTATTATCCTCAGGACTTACTTTAGGATTATTAACATTGCCTTGGATTATTGCTACTTCTGAAGAGGCTCTTAAAATTGTACCACAATCATATAGGGAAGGATCTTTAGCTTTAGGTGCGACAAAGTGGCAGACTATTCGTTCAAATGTTTTACCATATGCATTTCCTGGGATATTGACAGGCAGTATCTTAGGACTTTCAAGAGCAATAGGGGAGACCGCTCCAATTCTTTTTACTGGTGTTGCTTTCTTCCTGCCTTGGTTACCTAGTTCAGTTTTTGATCAGTTTATGGCTCTTCCTTATCATATATATATTTTATCCACACAGCATCATGCTATTGAACAGGTTAGACCCTTGGCTTATGGCACAACTTTAGTATTAATAGCAATAGTATTTTTGTTAAACTTAGCCGCCATTATCATAAGATATCGACTTGGAAGAAAATATAAAATATAACTTAATTTTAATATAGGATAACTCTAAAACTAAGGCTTTGAGTTAAAATAAAACTTAGGAAAAATCTGAATTTTGTCATTCTGAGGAGTGAAGCGACGAAGAATCTCTCTCAGAGGTAAATATAGAAATAACTTATTTAGAGTTTTATAAATAAGAATATGCAAAAGATAATACTGCATAGAGTAAAAGTATATAAAAGTATAAAAAAATTGTAGTTTTATGGAGGTTTTAAACTATATGGATAAGATTGTGATGAAGGACTTGAGTTTATTCTATGGTGAGAATAAGGTCATTGATAAGATAAATCTGTATATTCCAGAAAATAAGATTACTGCAATCATTGGTCCATCAGGTTGTGGAAAGACCAGTTTATTAAGATCTATAAACAGACTAAACGATCTTATCCCAAATGCAAGAGTCAAAGGACAAATACTTTTTAATGAAAAAGATATAAATGCAGATGATGCTGATGTTGTAGCGATTAGAAGAAAAATAGGGATGATTTTCCAGAAACCAAATCCTTTCCCAAAATCAATATTTGAAAATGTTGCTTTTGGACTTAAAATTGATGGTATCAAAAACAAAAGAGAGATTACTGAGATAGTGGAAAAAAGTCTGAGAGACAGTGGTCTTTGGGGGGAGGTTAAATTTCAACTTAATAGTTCTGCTTTGGAACTTTCTGGAGGGCAACAACAGAGATTATGCATTGCCAGAACTCTTGCTATTCAACCGGAAGTTATTTTAATGGATGAACCCTGTTCTGCTTTAGATCCCACAAGTATGTTAAAGATAGAAGAATTAATGAAGGAACTAAAAGAGCAATATACTATTATATTAGTTACTCATAATATGCAACAAGCATCAAGAGTTTCAGATTTTACTGGATTTCTATATATGGGTAAAATTATTGAGTTTGGAGATACAAATCAAATATTTACTAGACCCAAAGAGAAACTTACAGATGATTATATTAGTGGTCGTTTTGCATAAAACAAGGAGGCAATAACTATGGTAAGAGAGGTTTTTCAAGAAAAATTAAAAGAACTTGAAAAGGAAATTATTGAAATGGGAGAGATGGTAATTACTGCTATAAACCGTTCTATTGAAGCACTAAAGTCTCGTGATCTGGACAAAGCTAAAAATATAATAAACGATGATCTTCTCATAAATAAGAGAAGATGGGATATTGAAGAAAAGTGCATCAATCTAATATCCACTCAACAACCTGTAGCTACTGACTTAAGGACATTAATCACAATTTTAAATATCATTACGGAATTAGAACGTATGGGTGATCATGCTGAAGGAATTGCAAGAGTTGTTATTATGTATGGTGATAAACCATTGATAAAACCTTTAATTGATATTCCGAGAATGGCTGAAAAAGTTAATAGTATGATTAAAAGAAGTCTTGAAGCATTAATAAAAAGAGATGAAAATACTGCAAGAGAGATATGTAGTGAAGATGATATAATTGATAATCTTCATGAACAGGTTTATCGTGAACTTATAACCTTTATGCTTGAAGATCCAAAAAAAATCACTGGTTCTACATATCTAATATGGGTTTCTCGTCATTTGGAAAGAATTGCTGACCGTGTTACTAATATTTGTGAGCGCATAATTTATCTTGTCACAGGTGTTATGGAAGAAATAGAAGTCTCAAGATATTAGGGATAAGGTCTTGCAATATAACATTTCTTTGAATCAATTTTAAGAGTTATATTAGAATGTCAAGTTTTGTAATATTACATTCCTTTATTAATAAATAATTGTAAGATTTTTTACAATATGCCTTTTCTTTAAACAAATTAGTTGCATCTTCTATTGACTTTCTGATAAGGTGAGCAGAGTAACCCAACTCCTCACTTGCCTTTTAATCTAAATAATATCTTAATTATTTCTTCATAATTTCTAAACATTCTTTTGGTATCCTTTTATCAGTCCAATTTGACTGATAAAAAGAGAACAGTGAAAAAGGAGGCATTTATGTCCACAAAACTAAAAATTCTTATAGGATTACTTGTTTTACATAGAGAGTCTAACTCATTAACAATACACGTAAAATATTAAAATTATTAAATATATAAGGAGAAGAAATGATCACAAAAACGGATATCAGAACATTGAGTAGATTAAATATTAAAAATAATAAATTAAATAAGAAAACTAAATTAAAAGTGCTTACAATACTTATCATAGCCTTTTTTGTGAGCATTGTAACAAATATAAGCTGTGCGCCACTTTTTGGAACAAAAGTCAGTGAAGAGGAAACTGCAATAGTAGAAGTGGGAGATTTAGGAGAAACAATATCAATAATAGGAGAAGTTGTTCCTAAAAATGAAATGGATGTTAGTTTTAAAACTACTGGGACAGTTGAAGATGTTAATGTAAAAGAAGGTGATGTTGTAAGAAAGGGAGATATTATAGCTACTCTTAAAAATGAAGATTTAGAAATAGCCTTAGAAAATTATGAAAAGGACTTAAATAATGCAAAACAGAGAACTAATCAAGAGATAAAGGTAGCTCAAGATGCAGTAGATAATGCTGATAAGGCAAGTCATAACATCTGGATATTAAATCAGAAGAAAAGTCAGCTATATGATCAGCAGAAACCACCTGCAGGTGCAACTGGTGAAGAAAGAACTGCAGATAAATACCAGGATTCTGTAAACAAGCAATCAGATAAGATTAGCCTGGAAAAGGCTCATGATACATACTGGAATTCAGTCAATAATCTAAATACTATAAAAATAAATTCAGAAGTAGAGATAGAAAATCTAAAAAGAACAGTATCAGAAGCAAAAAGAGAGTTAGAGGATTTAATCTTAACATCTCCTATAGATGGAACGATAACCTATTTAGAAGTAAAGGTTGGACAAGAAATAGAGGCTCAAACAACAACTCAAGTAACAATTACAGATTTATCAAAAATTCATATAGAGGCAGATGTTGACGAGATTGATATTGGGAAGTTAAAAGAGGGGCAGGAAGTAACAGTAGTGCTTGATACATATCCCGATGAAGAACTAACTGGAAATATTTACTATATATCACAGGTAGGTGATGAATCAACAGGAGCTGTAACATATGAGGTTAGATTTAATATTAAAGATAACAAAGGACTTAAAATCAGGGCACTAATGAGCGCAACAATAGATATAGAGATTGAGGGAAGAAAGAATGTTTTAATTTTACCAAATAATACAATAACAGAAAGAGACAATAAAAAATTCGTTACATTAGTAATTAAAGAAGAAAAGAGAGAAGTAGAGATTGAAACAGGATATTCTGATGAAGTAAATACAGAAATACTCTCAGGTCTAAAAGAAGGTGATAAAGTATTAATTCAAATAGCTGAATAAATAAAGAAGTTTAAAGGCTTTATGAAGAGAAAAGATATGATCATTAATAAAGTAATCTCTAAGAATAACTTAAAAAAAGAAAGTAACTACATTGTTGAACTTGAAAATGTATCTGAAGAATTCAAGATGGGCAGTAGTGTAATAAAAGCCTTAGATAATATAAATTTAAAGATAAAAAGAGGTGAATTTCTATCGGTAATTGGAACATCTGGTTCTGGAAAATCAACATTATTAAACCTAATTGGTGGATTATTGAAACCAACAATTGGAAAGATTATAGTAGATGAGATTGATATCTCAACCTATTCTGATAATGAGATGGCTAATTACAGGAAGAATATGGTTGGATTTGTCTTTCAATCATTTAATCTTATTCCTACATTAACAGCTCTTGAGAATGTTGAATACCCAATGATATTTAGTGGTATTTCAAGGATAGAAAGGTTGAAAAGGTCTGAAGAAGTTCTTGAAAAATTAGGTTTAGGTGATAGATTAAAACATAATCCAACAGAGCTATCAGGCGGAGAGCAACAAAGGGTATCTATAGCAAGAGCAATTATAAATGAACCTGAGATAATTTTAGCTGATGAGCCAACTGGAAACTTAGATTCAAAAACAGGGAAAGGGATAATGGATGTATTAAAAACTATCAATGAGGAGATGAAAAGAACCTTAATAGTAGTAACACATGATATTTATATATCATATTATTCAGACAGAAGAGTTTATCTAAGTGATGGAAAAATAGTAAAAATAGAAGAAGGAAAGGTTTAAACAGATAAGCAATTAAAATAAAAATTTTTAATTTCATTAAAAGAAATAAAAATATAAATAATTAAAAGAGACATGAAATTTTCAGACTTAATTAAAATAGTAATAAAAAATCTAAAAAGAATGAAGATAAGAACAGCTCTTACAGTTATAGGTGTAATTGTTGGAACTGCAGCAATAGTTGCTTTGGTTGGTATTGGAACAGGCTTTCAGAAAAGCATAACAGGTCAATTTGAGAGTGTGGGATTAGCAAAAAGCATACAGGTATATCCACAAAAATTAGCTAGGGTAATGGGTCCAATCCATGGAACAAAACCTACGGAAGCTGAAGAAGTACCCTTAGATGATAAGATTATCAAAGAAATAAGCGAAATTGAAGGTGTTGAAGGTATATGTCCACTAATAACTTTAAAAGATGCAAAACTACAGATTGGCAATTATATTTCACAGGCAAGCACAGTTGGTGCAAATGACGATATGTTAAAACAGCTTGATATTGAGTTTGGAGAAAAGTTTAAAGAGACAGATCTAAGATACATAATAGTAGGGAGTGATATAAATAAAACTTTCTATGATATAAATACGGAAAAGAGTGTTGATGAAATAGAACTTCTTGGACAAAAAGGCAGGATTATAGTTGAACAATATAGTAGAGAAGGAGGAACTTCAATTACTAAATTTCCAGTTATAGTGGTTGGAATTCTTGAGCAATCTTATCCGGATTATGATTTATCTATATTTGTTCCTATTGAATTTGCAGAGCGTCTACAAAAAGCATCAAGAGGTGAATCCTTTGCTCTAAGGGAAGGAGAGTATACAGCAATACAGGTATTTTCAGAATCTGTGGAAAAAGTGGATAGTATAGTTGAAAAGATAAATGAAATGGGATTTAATGCCATGTCCATGGAACAGATTTTAGGAACTATATCTACAATATTTACTATATTAACAGGAGTACTGGGAGCCTTAGGAGCAATTGCACTTTTTGTTGCTGCAATTGGAATAGTTAATACATTGGTTATGTCCATTTATGAAAGATTTAGAGAAATAGGGATAATGAAAGCCGTTGGAGCATCAAATAGTGATATTAATAAAATATTTCTTTATGAAGCAAGAGCCATTGGTTTTATGGGTGGAGTGTTTGGTGTAATTGCGGGATATATTTTTGGGAAAGGACTTAATATCATAGCTTCTTATTTTATTCAAACATATACAGAAGATGGACTTGCTTCTCTCTCTAACTTAAATCTTTTTGAAGTTCCATTTTGGCTGTTTTTTGGAGCCATTATATTTGCTATTTTGCTTGGAGTTATTGCAGGGGTTTATCCAGCAAGAAGAGCTGCAAGACTTGATCCCATTGATGCATTAAGACATGAATAATCATAGAAATAAAAAGTATTAAAATTAATCCTTTATAATTCAGTAAAAGTAAAATAAGTTTTTATTGTATTTAGAAAAAAGATAAAAATTAAATTAAAAAGAAACAAGAGTAAATAACAGAAATTTTAATGAGTGTATAAATAACCATATATTATAAAAAGATATGTAAAGGGGAGGAATAATTGGAAGCGCTAAAAGTTTTTATATTTTCATTTTTTAATCCTTTTAAAGCGTTTAGAATAATAGAGAAAAAATGGGGATTTAAAATATACTGGTTTACTGCACTGCTCATCTTGCTAACTATAGTAATTTACTCTTTTACAGCTACACCCAGAGCAATAAGATTTTCTGAGAAATTAAAAGAATCACAAATTGAAGAAAGGAGAGAAAAGGTAGGTAGTCCTATGAAAAAAACGGGAGGTTCACAAGGACAAATACTAAGTTATCTAAAACAATTTACCAATGTCGGTTCTTCTGGAAATGTAATGCAATTTATTTCAATGTTAGCATCTCCTTTAGTACAAATTATAAGCTGGTTTTTTATAGCACTTGTATATTGGGGACTTATTTATATATTTAGGAACAAAACAGAATACAGTAAGATTCTTACAGTAGTTGTAATATCCTCAGTTCCTATACTAATTTCTACACTTGTAAATCTGTTTTATACTTTGTTTACAGGAAAAATAATAATGCACACCGGTTTAAGCGGTCTGGTAGCATCTGGAAATGTTTTTGCTGATAGTTCAAATCTTCTTTATATGATTCTCTCAAGAGTGGATATATTTATCCTCTGGGGTCTAATTCTTTTAATTATAGGTATTGCTATTGCCTGCAAAATGAAAGTCTGGAAATCCATATCAATAGTTTTAGTAGTTTATATATTAAGTATCATTGTTGTGATAACAACATCTTCAATTAGTACGGTGTTTCTTGGTGGTATATTCCCCCAATAACTAAATATATGAATTAATAATTATAAAAATTAGCAAGTATCTTGGATTCATAATTTATAAATTTCCTTGTTAAAGTTCAGAATGAGCTCAAAAATGATAAGTATTAAGTTTACAAATTTCCTTTAAGCAATAAAAGATAAAAAGATATGAAATGGTTCGTTTTTTATGAGGCTTAACTCAGTCGTTGACAGTGTAAATATTGATACTATATTATAAATTTGATATGTTACTACATAGAGGTAATAAAAAAAGAGATTTCAATGATTAATACAATTTTGGTAGTGGATGATAAAGAAGAATTACGAACATTGTTAGAAGATTATTTAACAAAAGAGGGCTTCCGTATATTAACAGCTACAAGTGGACGGAAGCTCTATTTATAGCACGCAATGAAAAACCAGATCTTGTAATTTTAGATCTAATGATGCCAGAAATGAGCGGATATGAATTTATTCGAGTTTACAGTAAGGAATCAGATATTCCTATTATCATCTTAACTGCTAAATTGGAAGAAAGTGATAAAATTTTAGGACTTGAAATGGGTGCAGATGATTATATTACAAAACCATTTAGTATGCATGAACTTACAGCAAGAATTCGTGCTGTATTGCGTCGTACAGGTAAAAAACCATTTAAACAAGAAATATTACGTGCAGCAGATATAATAATGAATCGTAAAAGTCGTATTGTAACAATAGGAGAGAAACATGTTGACTTAACACCTTCTGAATTTGACCTGTTAGCTACCTTAATGTCAAAACCAGGTCAGGTTTTTTCACGTCTTGAGTTGCTTAACAATTTACAGGGTAGCGCTTTTGAAGGATATGAACGCAACATTGATGTTCATATACGGAATTTGCGTGCTAAAATCGAGCCAAATCCCAGCGATCCAAGTTATATAGAGACTGTTTATGGAGTTGGTTATCGTTTTACTACTCAAATAACTAAGGGAGTTAGGTGATTAAGATGCGTTCTTTATCAATTAAACTTATACTAGCCTTTCTCATTATTAGTCTAACTGTAGTTATGATTGTTGCTTTATTCATTGGTCAACGGATGCGACCTGAATTTGGTAAATTTGTTTTAAACCGTTATAAAATTGATCTAATTAGTACATTAACTGAATACTATAAGGGAAGTAACAGTTGGGAAGGTATAAGTGCAATTTTAGTACGTGATAAAACAGGACATTGGAGACATTGGGGACGCATTTGGGTACCAGTAACACTTATTGATGCAAGTAGAGTAGTTGTATATAGTGGTCAGTACTACAAGGTGGGAGAGCAGATGACTCAAAGTGATATTAAAAATGGGGTACCAATAGAGATAGGTGGAAAAACAGTTGGTTGGTTATTATTTGATTTAATTGAAAATAGTAGCCACCCCATATTGGAATTACCAGAGATGAATTTCTTAAAGCGCATAAATGGAGTAATTGTTTTTAGTGCTTTGATTGCTGCATTAACTGCATTATTATTAGGTGTTTTGTTAGCACGTAACATTTCTCGTCCAATTCGTGAACTTACTGCTGCAACAAAAATCATTGCAAAAGGAGAGTTAGGGCACCAGGTGCCAGTTCGAACAAAGGATGAGTTAGGGGAACTGGCTTCTTCATTTAATAAAATGAGTTCTGATTTGGAACAATCAAACAAATTGCGTCACCAGATGACAACTAACATTGCCCATGATTTGCGAACACCATTGAGTGTAATCTTAGGTTATACTGAAGCATTGAGTGTTGGCAAGTTAGAAGGCAAATCAGAAGTATATGATGTTATACATAGAGAGGCTCAACATCTTGGTTACTTAATTGATGATTTGCGAACATTGTCTCTTGCAGATGCTGGAGAATTGTCATTGAATCGTAGATATGTTTCACCATATAAGTTGTTAAAACGAACTGCATCAGCATATATGACACAAACCAAAAAGCAAGATATTATTTTAGAAGTAAAAGCATCAGAGGATTTGCCAAAGATAGAAATAGATCCAGATAGGATGACACAGGTATTAGGAAATTTGGTAAGTAATGCATTGCGTTATACACAAAAGGGAGGACAGATAATATTATTAGCTAAATATTATCCTGTATCAGTTAAAGGAAAAAATAATACAATTCACCTAAAAATCCACGATAATGGAGCTGGTATTGATCCAAAGGATTTGCCACACATTTTTGAGCGCTTCTACAGAGGTGATAAATCTCGTAAACAAAAAGAAGGTGAAACAGGCTTGGGACTTGCAATTGCAAAATCAATTGTAGAAGCACATGGTGGAACAATATCAGTTAAAAGTACACTCGGTAAAGGTACTACTTTTAAAATTTCACTTCCACTTTAAAATATTTATTATTTCACTTCTTCTTTCAAGTAAAACAATACAAATTTGCAGTACTTTTGTGAATATTTTATTTTGCTATCAATATGCAAAAAGAGGTGGAAACTACTAACATTTTTAGAAGCCCCACCTTTTTTATCAAATAATCTGATGCTATATCATAATCAACTTAGTTATAGACCATTATCTTTAGAGTCTATTGTTGTGGTGTTTTATCTACAGGATGTTCTCCCAATTTCATATGAAACAATTTCAACATCTTTTTATGATAAATAACAGCAGCAAAAATAAAAGTAGTAATTCCTATAATAGCTACAATTCCCAGTATAATCTTGAAAGGAAAGAAACCAACAAGTCCATGCATATTACCTCTTCCAAAATGACCATAAGGTCTTTTTAGTATATTTGAAGCAGGGAAACCACGATGGAAGGGAAAGATACCATGACTACGTTCTCCAAAATTAGCTACACTTAAAGATCCTACTCGATATCCAGCATAGTAAAGAGCATATCCACCACCAACCATAACAACAACAGCAAATATAATAAGTAATCCTATAAGAATTTTTCGTTTTGTAGACATAAATGCCTCCTTTTTTCTTCATTTTTATTAAGAAATGTTAATCAAATTAACTAACTTTAGAATAACAAAAAAATGTTTAGAAATTGTGAAGAAATAATTAAGATATTATTTAGATTAAAAGGCAAGTGAAGAGTTGGGGTTATTTCTGCTTTATACCCTTCTATATGGGAGGAGTAGGGGTAGCTTAAAATTCATTTAATAGATTTTTTATAAAAATAATTTGACACTCTCCAATTTTTACAAATAAATTTCTATTTTGCTCGATTTTATTGGAATTGTAAAATAAAATTAAAAAAAAATTATAATTTATAACATAATAGTTACCAAGTAATGTAACATTCATGTCATAAAATATGAAAAAACTATCTACTTTTTTCTTTTACGAAAAATAGCATTATTATAGCTAAGATAGTTAAGATTAATGAAAAGATAAATGGGGTAGACATACTAATTTTATCCCACAGGATTCCAGCAATAAAAGATGCTGGTAAAGCAGAAAGTCCAATTACCATTTGATAAGTTCCTAAAATACTTGCCCTGTATTTTGTAGGAGAGAGTTCAGAAACTAAAGTCCTTTGTACTGGCTCTAAAGAACCTTTATGTAGACCATATAAAACAAAGACTACAAATATTACCCAATAGCTTTTAATAAAAGCAAAACAAATACATAATAAAATCCAAAAAATGTAGGAGAGAACAAGAATTGGTTTCCTTCCTAATTTGTCAGATAACTTGCCAAATGGAAGAGCAGTTAAAGTTGCTACAACTGAAAATATTAAATAAAGTACAGGAATAAATTTAATTTGGAATCCAAGTTCTTTTGCAAATATTAATAAAAATGAATAGCTAAAAGCACCTAAAGCAAAAATTGTACTAAGAATTAGAAATAATATAAGGTTCTTATTAAAATCTTTTAGAGTTAATGATCTAAATACCTTTGTTATGCCTGCTCGTCTTTCTTTTATAAACATTAAGATGATAATTGCTCCAATAAAAGAGGGTATGGCAGCAATTAGGAACAGGTTTCTATATCCAAGTTTATTAAAAAGAAGAAGGCATAATAGTATTCCACACACTGCTCCTAAATTATCCATTGTTCTTAAAAAACCAAAATTTTTTCCACGATTCTCATCAGTAGAAAGGTCAGCTATTTCAGCATCTCTAGGTGCGCCTCTTATCTTACCTGCTCTATCTAAAATTTTAAATGGTATAAGATGTTGCCATATTGATGAAATGGCATATCCGACTCTGGAGATAGAACTCATTAAGTATCCTGGCCAGATAAAAATCTTTCTTTTTCTTATCCTGTCAGAAATGTAACCAGAGACTACCTGGGATAATGAAACAATAGCTTCACCCAAACCATCAATAAACCCTAAGGTTGACATATTTGCTTTTAGAACATTTGTTACAAACAATGGCCAGATTGGATATATCATATCTGAACCCATATCATTTAAAAATGAAGCCAAGCCAAATATCTTTATCACTCTTTTTGATTCTCTTTCATCCATTCTTAGTTTCCTTTTTTTATATTTTTTATTCATTAATAATATTTTTCTTTTAATTATAATTTTTAATAATAATTATTTTATCAATAATGATTATTTTTTAATAAAAAGATTAATTCTAAATAATAGTAATTTGTACTTTATCATATTTTTATACTTAATTAATTACTTATTCTTATTGGAATTAATGATATAATTTACCAAACAACTATTATAATTGATAATATTGTTTGGTAACTTTTACTTGACAAATGTTACCAAACAGTATATTATTTTTTTAGATATGTTTGGTAACTAAAGAGGGAGAGATGAAAGTAATTAAAGGGATTTTAGAGGAAGAGCTTCAGAATTCTCTTCGAATGAAAAAACAATATGAAAAGGCTTTAAACAAACTTCCTAAGGGATGTTTGGTCAAAAAACAGATTAAGGGGCATAATTACTATTATTTAGCTAGTAGAGAAATTAATAAAGTAAGGTTTATGTATAAAGGAAAAATTTCTGAGAGTGAGAGAAATAAATATATTGAAGCTAAGAAATTACGTGCAAAATATAGAAAACATCTATCTCAGAGTAATAAGCAGATAGCTTTTTTAAGAAAGGCTTTACGTGGAAAAGAAATACGATCTTTGTCTTGAAATTTTAAAAAGATTTCAACAAGTAGGAATCTTAGATAAAATAATAATAGTGGGAAGTTGGTGTATATATTTCTATAAAGAATATTTTCAAAATAAAAATTACACCTCTTCGATTAGAACAAGGGATATTGATATACTTGTCCCACTTCCATTTAGATCTAAAAAAACTATAAATATTCCTGAATTATTAAAAGACCTTGGGTTCATTGTGGATTTTCATAGAGAAGGTTATATTAGGCTTTTACATCCTGAGCTTATTATAGAGTTTTTAGTTCCAGAGAAGGGAAGAGGAACAGACAAACCTATTCATTTACCACAATTAGGCATAAAAGCAGAAGCTTTACGCTATATGAGTTTTATAGTAGATAATATAATAAAGTTAAATGTCTATAATTTAACTATAAATCTTCCTCATCCTGCAGCTTTTGCACTTCATGGTCTTTTAGTATCTTCCAGAAGATTTAGAGAATGGAAAAAAATTAAAGAAAAGCAAGAAGCTATTCATGTATTAAATGCTTTAATAGAAAATGGAGAGGAAGAGATAATAAGAAAATTATTTAATTCTATGCCTAAAAAGTGGAAACAGAAAGTAGTAAATATACTTGAAGAATTAGAAGAAATAAATATTCTTAATATTTTAATATTAAGAAAGTAGTTTATAACTGTTTTGAGGGGTAAAAAAATCACATATTAAGAAAATAGAAATATTAGAAATAGGTGAGGAAATAAGTAATATTTAAGAGATATGGTATTTAAAAAAAGTAAGAAAAGAATAAGTGAAATTTTAAGAATATTGCATAAAAATTTTCCAGAAGCTAAGACAGCTCTAAAATGTAGTAATGCATTTGAGCTTTTGATTGCTACAATACTTTCTGCTCAATGCACGGATAAGCAGGTAAATAAGGTAATGAAAAATCTTGTTAAAAAATATCCTTCACCTTATGAATATACTTATGCAAATCCGATTGAGTTGGAGCAGGACATAAAACCTACAGGTTTTTATAAAAATAAAGCAAAAAACATTATTGCATGTTGTAAAAAATTAATAGAAGATTTCGAAGGAAAGGTACCTGATAATATGGTAGATTTAGTCTCTCTTCCTGGGGTGGGTAGAAAGACTGCAAGTGTTGTTTTGGGAAACCATTTTAATATTCCATCTATTGCTGTTGATACACATGTAAATAGAGTTTCAAGACGTTTAGGACTTACTTCAGAAGAAAAAGCAGAAAAAATTGAACTGGATTTAATGAAAGTAATTCCAAAGGACGAGTGGATATTCTTTTCAAATTCCTTAATTCTACATGGTCGTTACATATGTAAATCAAAAAAGCCTGATTGTTTAAATTGTGATTTCAACAAGCTTTGCCCTTCTAAAAACCTTTATATTTAGAAATAACTACTCAATTTTTTCCATTTTTATTTTATGAAGCTTCTCTAAACTGGCTTTAATTTCTGTAAGCTTCTTTCCGTATAGTGGATAGAATGATATTGAGATGAAAGCTAAAGCCAGAGAAATAATAGGAACGATAGATATTAGAGAACGGAGTCCTAATGCTACTGATGATGGTTGCACTTTAAGTTCTGCATTATATCCAGTTGAAGTGAGAACAAATGAAATCATTATTGCTTGAATTGAAAGTGATATTCTTACTATAAATCCTTGCATTCCGAAATACATCCCTTCTCTTCTAACACCAGTTTTAAGTTCATCCTCATCAATAACGTCTGAAAGTAAGATATCAAAAAGAAAATTTAAACCAGCTAAACCTATACCAAGAAATGCAGAAACAATCATTCCAGTCGTTATATTGTCTATAAAAAATAGAGGAATTATTGCTATAGAAAAAGTTATTATTGCTATCCTAAATGCTTTTTTAGCTCCGAATTTATCAGTTATTTTTTTCCATATAAGTATTGTGGCAAAAGCAACTAAGAATATAGGTAATAACATTTTTGTATTGTCTTGATCGGTACCTTTTAAGACATATTTTGTGTAGAAGGGTAAGCAAGCTATGAGCATTGTAAAACTAAGTTGAACTAAAAAACTAGCTAAAACATAGGTTATAAAAGAACGATTTTTAAGGGAGCATTTTAATGCTTGAGTGAAAGGAAGTGCTTTTTCTATACTGAATTCTTTTTTCTCTTTGCTTCCCCATAAAGATATACTCATAATAATGATAAAAATTGATCCATATAAAATTCCCATGCCACTCCAACCAATTCTTGTATAAACAAGAGGGGAGAGGGCTGATCCTGTTATTAATCCAATAAATAGTAGAAAATTCCTGTATCCAGCAACCTCAGTTCTTTCTTTTAAATTAGTAAACATTTCTGGAAAAAGTGCTGATGTGTTTAAAAATATTAGTGTATAAAATGTGTCGAAGAGAAAAACAAAAATTAAATAATAAATAAAAAGTTGAGTTGTCTGACCACGCTCTACTCTAAAAGGTGGGGACCAAATAAGTGCAAAACAGATTGCTAATGGAATTATGCTAAATGCAATATAAGGAATTCTTCTGCCCCATTTAGTTCTTGTTTTATCAGAAAAATGTCCAAATAGCGGGTCGTTAATTGCATTCCATATACTATATAAAATCCATCCATTACGGAAGAGTTGTGGGCTCAGTTTCATTAAATCTATATAAAAATAATTTACATAAGTTCCAAATGTATTAGAAACAAATTGAGAAGCAAATGAGCAAAAACTATAAGCAATCTTTTTTGTTCTCTTCATAAGCCTACACCATCAATTTTGAAACCACAGTGCTGGCATATCCCATCTTTAATATCCTTTTTTGTTATCTGATATCCCCATCTTTTAATTACTAAATTCTTACAGTTTGGACAGTATGTGCTTTCTCCTTTGCTATCTGGAACATTTCCCTCATATACATATTTAAGACCTTCATTTAAACCAATCTCTCTTGCCTTGTGAATGGTATCAATGGGTGTTGGTGGTTTGTCTTTTAAATTATATGAAGGATAAAATCTGCTTATATGCCAGGGAGTATCGTCACCTAATTCATTAACTATAAATTTTGCTATTTTTCTTAACTCATCAGGTGAATCATTGAGTGAGGGGATTATAAGTGTTGTTACTTCAACCCAAATTCCCAATTTTTTCATTAATTTTAGAGTATCTAAAACTGGTTGTAATCGGGCACCACATAACTTTCTGTAAAAATCATCGCTAAATGATTTTAAATCCACATTAGCTGCATCTAAGTAAGGATTAATCTCTTTTAATGCTTCCTCAGTCATATAACCATTTGTAACAAACACATTTTTAATATCTGCTTCATGAGCTAATTTAGCTGTATCGTATGCATATTCAAAGAATATAGTAGGTTCAGTATATGTATATGCAATACTTTTACTTCCATATCTTTTTGCATTCTCAACAATTGATTCTGGGGAAGCCTCATTGCCCATTATTAGATGTTTATCTCTCACCATCTGAGATATTTCCCAGTTTTGGCAAAATTGGCATTTAAAATTACAACCAACAGTTGCAATAGAATAAGCAGTAGTACCTGGATAAAAGTTAAATAACGGTTTCTTTTCAATTGGGTCAATAGCTTGAGATATTGTTCTACCATATACAAGTGTATATAAAATTCCATCTCTATTTTCCCTAACGAGACATATTCCTTTTTTCCCTTCATTTATTTTGCATCGATGCGCACATAAATTACACTGTACTTTTTTATTACCAACTTTTTCATAAAGCATAGCTTCTTTCATAAGAATCCACCTTAAAATAAAGTCTTAACATTTAGGAATTTCAATTTTTTATTTTCAATATCTATTTTATATCAAAATTATATAACACCTATTTAAAAAACGAATATTATTAATTGTTATTACGAGCATATTCCTGGTTATCATTGATAATGTTTTACTGATTGTCATTGCGAGCCACTGAAGGTGGCGTGGCAATCTCAAATAAGATATGTTGTTAAATCTAATTAAAATGAGATTGCTCAGCCTGTTATGATAGAGATTGCTTCGTCGCTAAAGCTCCTCGCAATGACATATTAAAAATTTATTGTAATGACAACTGGAATCTCGTTCCTAGTAATGACACAGTATAGTTTAATTTTTTTTATTAAAAGGTAATGTTTGTAATATAATTAACTTAAAATTTTCTTGTTAAATTTATAGGAGGTTTTGTATGAGAGAAAAAAAAGTAACTATAAATAATCTCTTGGAGATGAAAAGAAAAGGTGAAAAAATTTCAATGGTGACTGCATATGATTATCATACTGCTGTTTTAGCTGATAGAGCTGGTATGGATGTTGTTTTGATAGGTGATAGTTTGGGTATGACAATGCTTGGATATGAGAGTACTCTTCCAGTTACAATGAATGAGATGATAATATTTTCAAAAGCAGTGACAAGAGGATGTAAAAGACCTTTAGTTGTTGGCGATATGCCTTATATGACTTATCAGGTTTCAATTGAAGATGCGATGAGAAATGCAGGAAGATTTATGAGTGAAGCAGGAACTGATGCAATTAAATTAGAGGGTGGTAAGCATATGGCAAAAACAGTAGAAGCTTTAGTTAAAGTTGGGATTCCTGTTATGGGACACATAGGTCTTACCCCACAAAGTATGGCAATGCTTGGTGGATTTAAAGTTCAAGGTAAAACTGCTCAGGCAGCAGTAGACATTTTAGATGATGCAATTGCATTGGAAAACGCGGGAGCATTTTTTATCCTTTTAGAACTTGTTCCAGCAGAAATTAGTAAGGTTGTATCTGAAAGATTAACAATTCCTACTGTGAGTATAGGAAGTGGACCAGACTGTGATGGCCAATTATTGATATTTCATGACCTTGTTGGTCTATTTGAAGCTTTTACACCAAAGCATGTTAAAAAGTATGCAAATCTATCAGGAGAAATAGAAAATGCTTTTAAAAACTATATAAAAGATGTAAAAGAAGTCAAATTTCCGACAGCTGAGCATTCATTTAAAATTTCTGAAGAAGAAAAGAAGATATTTTTAGACCTATTAAGTAAAAGAGAAAATAATTGAGTATGAGAAAGAACTATTAAAAGTAATAAAAGGAGGAGGATTAATGGAAAGAGTAAAAAAAGCAATAGAAAAAGTGGGTATTCCTGGAAGAGATGTATATGAGATTCCCGATTCTAATAAAGTTTTTCCTGATGGGGCACATTATAGAATGGAAATATCTGGTGTTGAAAGACCATCTACTCTAAAGGCATTAATTGATGAGGTTAATAAAAGAAAAATACCTGTTCATCGTCTTATTTCAACAGTAATGGGCTCAACTCTATTGGATAGAAAGGAACTAAAAGAATTTGCAAAAATGGCTTCTGATGCCAGAATGGAAGTTATTATTACTCCAGGACCACGAGGATTCTGGGATTTAGGAAAGCAGATAGCTACACCAGAAGGAGCACTTTCAGGTTTACGAGTAAGGGGATCAGACAACTTAGCTTTGCTTGTTTCGGATATTATGAGATGTATTGACATAGGATTTAGAGGTTTTTTAGTCTGGGATGAAGGGGTTCTATATCTTCTTAGTAAGATGAGAGAAAATGGAGATATTCCATCTGATGTTGTATTTAAAGTCTCTATATTTGCTGGTCATGCTAATGCAGCAGGAGCAAAGGTTTTGGAGAATTTAGGAGCAGATACATTTAATCCAGTTGGTGACTTAACACTTCCCATGCTTGCTTCAATAAGAAAAGTAGTAGATATTCCAATGGATATTCATGTGCTTTTATTTGATTCTATGGGAGGTTTTAATAGAATGTGGGAGACACCAGAGTTAGCAAGGGTAGTTTCTCCTTGTTATTTTAAGATAGAACCAGGTGCTTCAGTTGGTAGTTTATATAAACCGTGGGTATCTGAAGATTTATTAGCGAATATAGTTCGTGAAAAGGTCAAATATGCTCAGATAATAAAAGAAATGATAGATGAGAATCAACCAAAATTAAAGCTCTCAGAGATAGGTCCTGAAGATTTAGCCATCCCAAAAATCTAATTAATTAATTTAATAGAATTTCACATGATGTTATTACTTATTAAAAATTTTTATAAAAAAATATCAAAGTCAATCAGATTTTTATTTATTTCATTTATCTGCATTTTCCTTTTAAATTCTACATTTTTTCCATATTTTATATCTGACAACAATATTTTTTTAAACAACAATAATAGTTTTTCAAAATACAATAGTATTTTCTTTAAAAATATACTTTTTATGAATAAAGCTTATGCAGATAATTCAAAAAGGAAATCCTCTCAACAAAACTATTTAAAATCTAATCCTTATAATAATTTATTACTTTCTCCAATTGATGTTGATAAAAATTTAATTTATAAAAAACTTTACATTTCAGGTCAAAATCATTTTCAATCAGGAAATTATTTAAGAGCAGAGAAATGCTTTTTTCGTATTTCTGAAAGCGCTTATATCTTATCTGATTACGCGTTATACTATCTTGCTCAAAGTAATCAGAAAATGGGGGATTATTCATTAGCAATTAAATATTATGAACAATATAGGGATAAATACCCTGAGGGATATTGGAATGAAAAAGTTGAACTTGAAAAGGTGAACTGCCTTTATCAATTAGGTGAGCTTTACAAAGTAGAAGAGACCCTGAGAGATTTTTTAAAGAATTATTCTGAATCTGAGTTAATTCCTGAGGTTATGTTTCAACTTTCGAGTTGTTTAGAGGAACAAGAAAAATGGGAAGATGCAGTAAAAAACTATTACCAAATCTGGCTGGATTGGCCACTATCAGAACAAGCAGGTAAAGCTAAAGTAAGATTTATGCAAATATCTGAAACTCATGATATTGAAATAAAACCTGCTAAATTAGCATCATTACATCAAAGAGCCAAGAAGTTAATGAAAGCATATCTTTTTGATTCTGCTTTATCAGACCTTTTGAAGTTGAAAGAAAGAGCTAATCTTGAACAGGAAGCTGAATTTGTATCAAAGGTGAAATTGGATATTGCTATCTGTAATTATAGACTAAGGAAATATGAAGAAGCTGCCTTTATTTTATCTGAATTACTTAATAGCGATATTTCATCTGCTTTGAAAAAAAATGTATTGTTTTGGTTAGCTAAAAGCAATACCTATTTAGGAAATACTCAATATGCCATAGAGTACTATTCATTATTAGTTGAAAAATATCCATATAGTGATCTTGCGCCTGAAAGTTTAGAAAATATTGCAAAGATATGGGAAAACAAAAATCAGACCAAAGAAGCAATGAATACTTATGAAAGAATTATCACAGAATATCCATACTCAGTATTTGCAAAGAGGACATTATGGAATACTGGATGGATTTTTTACAAGAAAGGGGAATTTTCTGAAGCACTTGAAAAATTTGACAGATTAGTAAAAATTGGTCGCAACTCATCTCTTTACTCAAAATCATTATACTGGAAATCTAAAGTCCTGGAGAAATTAGGTGAGAATTATTCAGCAATACAAGCTTACAAAGATCTTTTAGATAATAATTCTTATGATTTTTATAAGATAATGGCAATTGCAAAATTAGAGAAAATTGATCCAAACTATATTGAAAATTTGGAAGAGAATTCTGATTATAATAAGATAGAAATAATATCATCAGGAGAAATTAAATCTGAACATTATAAAAAAGCTAAAGAACTTTTTATGTTAGGTTTTAATTATGATGCTATAAATGAATTGGAAATAGTGAAAAATAAGGAGAATAAGGATAAGGAATTAATGGTTGAGGTTGGTAAGTTATTTTTTAAAGCTGGTGATTATTTCAGAGCAATAAGAGTTGCAGTTAATTATTTGAATGAGTTTTTGAGTGATGAACCAAAGGGAGAGGCAAAGGATATCTGGAAATCTTTTTATCCAAGAGGATATCATGATACTGTTGAGAAGTGGGCAAATATTGAAAATGTCAATCCATTTTTGATTTATTCAGTAATAAGAGAAGAAAGTCATTATAATCCTTTTGCTCTATCAATATCTAATGCCCGAGGTTTAATGCAGATAATTCCTCCAACTGGTAAATGGATTGCTGAAAAAATCAATTCTCGAAATTTTGATGTTGAAAAAATGTGGGATACAGAAACTAATATTAGAATGGGGTCATGGTATTTAAGATTTCTACTTGATTATTTCGATGGAGTAGAGATGTTAGCTACAGCAGGTTATAATGCTGGACAGGGAGCAGTTGGAAAATGGGTTAATAAGTATGATGAAAAAGAAGCAGATTTCTTTATTGAAAATATTCCATATGAGCAGACAAGAGAATATGTTAAAAAAGTTTTAAGAGATTATGTTGTTTATCATCAGATATATGGAAAAGATGATTTAAGTATATATTCATTAGTAAATAACTTCACAACAGGAGATTAATTTCTGCTTTCTTTCACCCTAAAAATTTTACAGGGATAATATGATAAGTAACAAAATAGCAAAGATTTTTGAAGATTTAGCAGATATGCTTGAGATAAAGGGAGATAACCCTTTTAGAATAAGAGCATATAGAAAAGTTGCTCGTAATATAAGGACCTTAACAGATGAGTTTGAAAAATTTGCTGATGAGGGTAGATTAGACCAGATTCCCGGTATTGGAGAAGGAATGAAAGAGAAAATATATGAGATTTTGGACACTGGTCGTCTTCAATTTTATGAAGATTTAAAGAGTGAGATTCCACCAAGTTTGGTAAAGTTACTTTCTGTACCTGGTATTGGCCCTAAATTGGCTAAGAAGTTCTATGATGAATTAAATATTAGGGACATAGAGCAATTAGAAAAGATGGCTAAAGAACATCATTTAGCTGGATTACCAGGAATAAAAGAAAAAACTGAGCAAAATATTCTAAAAGGAATTGAAATGCTGAAGAAGGGGTTAGAGAGGATGAATTTGGGTATAGCTTTACCAATTGCAAATGAAATTGTAAATCAATTAAGTAAACTTCCTGAAGTTAAAAGAATAAGTACAGCTGGAAGTATTAGACGAAGAAAAGAAACTATTGGTGATATAGATATTTTAACAACATCATCTAATTCAAAAAAGGTAATGAATACTTTTATAAATTTGCCACAAGTTGAGAGGGTCTTAGTTAGCGGTGAAACTAAAAGCTCTATTGTAACTTTTGACGGGATACATGTTGATTTAAGAGTTGTTAAACCTGAAAGCTATGGAGCTGCTTTGGCATATTTTACAGGTTCTAAAGCACACAATATTCGTATTAGAGAGATAGCTATGAAAAATGGTCTTAAGATAAATGAGTATGGAGTTTTTGATGAAAAGAATAATAAAAAAATAGCAGGTGAGAATGAGGAGGAAATATATCAAATTCTTGACTTACCATTTATAGTTCCAGAGCTTCGAGAGGATAGGGGAGAAATAGAAGTTGCGAAAAATAATAACTTACCAGATTTAGTTAAACTATCTGAGATAAATGGTGATCTTCATGTACACACAGTTTGGAGTGATGGTGGAAATAGTATTGAGGAGATGATAAAAGATACACAAAAAAGAGGGTATAAATACCTTGCCATATGTGATCATTCGCAGAGTTTGAAGATTGCTGGTGGTCTATCAGAGGAAAAATTAGTAGAGCAAATAGAAAAGATAAAAGAACTAAATAAGAAATATAAGAATTTTACTATTTTAGCAGGTAGTGAAGTTGATATAAAAGCTGATGGTTCATTAGATTATCCAGATGAGTTACTGAAAAAATTAGATATAGTAGTAGCAGCAATACATACTCGATTTAGAAGGTCAAGATATGAGATGACTAAAAGGATAATAAAAGCTATCCAGAATCCACATGTAAATATATTAGCGCATCCTACAGGAAGATTGTTAGGAGTAAGAGATGCATATGAGGTTGATCTTGATGAAATATTAAAAGTTGCTAAAATAAATAAAATTGCATTAGAAATTAATGCTTTCCCCGAAAGATTAGACTTAAATGATATAAATTGTAGGAAAGCAAAAGAATATGGGGTAATGATATCTATAAATACTGATAGTCATATAACTAATCAATTGGATTATATGGCTTTAGGTGTATCAGTAGCAAGAAGGGGTTGGTTAGAACCTGAAAATATAATTAACACCAAACCCATAGAACAAATTATCAAATTTTTAAAAAGTTAATTTGAGGTGAATATTAATGAAAAAAACTTTAGCGTTTATAATGGCAGGTGGTAAGGGAGAAAGGCTTTACCCTCTTACCAAAGATAGAGCAAAACCATCAGTCCCTTTTGGTGGTAAGTATAGAATTATTGATTTCACACTCAGCAACTGTTTAAATTCCAATTTGAGAAAAATAAATGTTCTAACTCAATATAAATCTTTTTCACTATATATGCATATAAAACTGGGTTGGAATTTCTTCAAAAGTGAACTTGGTGAATATATAAATGTTATTCCTGCTCAAAAGATAGGTAGGGATGAGTGGTACCTTGGCACTGCAGATGCCATATATCAAAATATCTACTTCATAGATAAGGAAAAACCCGAGAGGGTGATCGTCCTTTCAGGAGATCATATATATAAAATGGATTACCAGGATATGGTCATATTTCATAAGATAAAAAGAGCTGATCTAACAATAGCAACTTTAGAAATGGAGAGGGAGGAGACATCACAGTTTGGAGTAATAGAGATTGATGAAAATGGAAAGGTTGTAGGATTTCAGGAAAAACAAAAAGAGCTCAAACCAATTCCAGGGAAACCTGAGTCCAGTCTTATATCCATGGGAGTATATATTTTTAATACTGATTTTTTAAAGAAGAAGTTAATAGAAGATGCAAAAAAGGTAGATTCAACTCATGATTTTGGAAAAGACATAATTCCAAGTATGATAAAAAATACAAATGTTTATGCTTTTGTCTTTCAAGATAGGGAAACTGGTGAACCGAGGTATTGGAGAGATGTAGGTACAATTGATACTTACTTCGAAGCTAATATGGATTTAGTTGGAATTAATCCAAAAATAAATCTCTATGAAAAAGAGTGGCCTATTTTTACATTGCAAACTCAATGCCCTCCAACAAAAATAATCGGGATCGAGAATAAAGAAAAAGGTTTGGCAATTTCATCACTACTTGCTGATGGATGTTTAATTAAAGGTGGAAAAGTTTTCAATTCTATAATATCTAATGATGTTATAGTGAATGATTATTCTGATATTTCACATTCCATTATTTATGAAGGTGTTAATATAGGAGAAGGATGTAAGATTAGAAAAGCAATAATAGATAAAAATAACAAAATACCTCCTGATACAAGTATAGGATACAACTTAGAGGATGATAAAAAGAAATTCACTGTTAGTGAAGGTGGAGTAGTCGTGGTTCCCAAAGAATATTTTAAATAATAAATATCAAATCGTATATCATTCTTGTTTTAAAATTATGGCCTGTTTTGGATAAGGTATTTTCAAATTTAATTGACCTGCTTTTTCAATAAGTCTTTTTCTAAACTCTCTATTAATTGGGAAATTTTTTCCAGGTTTTACCTTTCCCCAGACTCTTATAATTACAGATGATTCTCCAAATTCTGTAATCCCTAACACTCTAATAGGTGTAATTATGTAATTTTTATAATTTTCATCCTCTGAGATTTCTTTACCAATTTCATTTAGGAGGTCAAAAGCTTTCTTAAGATCTTCATTATAAGGTACTCCAACATCAAGAATTACACGGGACCACTGTCTGCTACGATTGCTAACTGTTTTAACTTCACTATTTGGGATAAAGTGAAGGTGTCCTTCTATGTCTCTAATTGATGTAACTCTAAGGGTTATATCTTCAATTGTTCCCGCAATATCACCAATTTTTACAGAATCACCAATAACATATTGATTTTCTAACAATATAAAAATTCCATTAATAACATCCTTAATTAAACTTTGAGCTCCAAAACCAAGAATCACTCCTATTATTCCAGCACTTGCCAATATAGTTGTAAGTTCTTTAGGCTCTAAAAGAATATCAAAAATCAAAAAAATTGAAGCTAATACTACTAAAGCTGTCAAAGAATTTTTTGTGATCATTATAAATGTTTTTAGCCTTCTTTTAGGTGCAGTTTTTATAAATAAATCCTTATAAAACCTTGACCTGGTGAACTGATTGATAATAAGTCTAACCAATAAAGTAAATAAAATAGCTCCAATAATTATTATTAAGATCTTTATTGCCTTTTCACTGGAAATTGGACTTAGTCTTTGTAATATGTCATTCAATTTTACATTCCCCCTTTTCATATTTTTTAACCTTTTTAATTATTTAAGGTCTATGATTTTAAATTACCTTTCTAATTTGAGATATTATTGTGAACTACCCCCAGCTATCGCAAGGGGACTTCTCGGCTATAGAGTTAAAAATATAAATTCACAATTATATGAAATGTATAAAGAATTATATCGTATTTTGAACTATATGAATTTATAAAAAATTTTAAGGATTTAGTATAAAAAAAATACTTAAGTATATATTTTAAAAAGATCTTGACAAAATAATTAAAATAATCTCGACAAAATAATTAAAATGATATATAATAATAGCACATTTGTATAATTATGCTATTATTCAATAATAATAAATATTTATTCCTCTTGAGAATGTAAGGGAA
>JAHJRV010000067.1 GCA_018830725.1 Actinomycetota bacterium
GAAGGAATGGATGCAGGCTTTGGTCGTGGAACTAAAGGTATTGACGTAGCTTCTTTCGTAATTAGAAAATTAACAGAAAATAAATAATTAAACCAAGAAGAATCAATTAAATAGAAGAGATAAATTAACTAATTTTTTTAAAGGATATAATTCTTTAATTTTAGGGAATTAAGGGAGACTTAATTTTGAAGGTTGATATATTAGTTGCAGAGATTGGTAGTACAACTACTAAAGTTAATGCTTTTAATTTTGATAGTAATAACAATCTCCTATATATAGGTAGAGGTGAGGACATAACTACTGTTGAAGATGGAGATGTAACAATAGGATTAGAAAAAGCTATTAATCAACTTAAGAAAAATCTAAATACAAAAAAGCTCTTGTGGTCAAATTTCTATGCTTCAAGTAGTGCTGCTGGTGGACTTAGAATGAGTGTTCATGGTTTAGTTAAAGAAATGACTGCAAAAGCAGCAAATGAAGCAGCCTTAGGAGCCGGAGCAGTAGTTAGAATGGTGACAGTTGGTATACTCTCTGAATTTGATTTAGATAGTCTAGTTAAACTCAATCCAAACATTATAATTTTATCAGGTGGAGTTGATTATGGTGAAAAGAAGACTGTAATTACAAATGCCAAACTTATTTCAAAAACAGCTCTTACCTCCCCTATAGTCTATGCAGGGAATATAGCTGCTGCTAATGAAGTTAAGCAAATATTAAAAAATGCTAATAAAAAAGTATATGTTGTTGACAATGTATACCCTAATATTGATGAATTAAATATTAAACCAGCAAGAGAGATAATCCAAAATGTCTTTGAAGAGCATATTGTAAAAGCACCTGGAATGGAAAAAATAAGAGATATGGTTGATCAAACTATTCTTCCTACACCTGGAGCAGTAATGAAAATTTCATCACTTTTAGCAGATAAAATAGGGGATTTAATTATTGTTGATATAGGTGGAGCAACTACAGATGTTCATTCCATAACTAATGGTTCACCTTCAATTCAACGGATTACTATTTCTCCAGAACCACACAGTAAAAGAACGGTTGAAGGAGATTTAGGAGTTTTTTATAATGTTGAAAATGTTATTAAAATCGTTAATAAAAATATATTTAAAAAAATTGGTATAGATGACATAGATATTTTTAAGTCCAAGGTTAAACAAATTCCACAAACTAAAAAGGAAGAGAAATATTACGAGATTTTGGGAAAAGTTGCGGCTAAAAAAGCAGTCGAAAGACATGCAGGAAAGATAAGACAGTTATTTGGACCAACTGGTAGAAAAAATGTAGCTAAAGGAAGAGATTTAACAGCCACAAAATATATTATCGGAACTGGTGGGGTATTGGTTAGAAATTCTGGTGCTGAAAGAATATTAGAAAGCATAAAATCAGATGTCACTGTTAATGAGATTATTACTAAATCTAAGATTTTACCTTCTCAAATTTTATTACCATCAAAAGATGCAAAAACACTAATTGATAACTTATATCTTTTTTCAAGTCTTGGTTGTTTTTGCGACAGATATCCTGAGCAATCTATAAGATTAGCAAAACAAAGTATTGGTCTGAAAATATAATTTAACAAAATCAAAAAATAAACTTTATGATCTGTCATTGCGAGAGACAATATCTTGACTGTCATCTCAAGTAGTTAGATTCCAGTTGTCATTGCGAAGGACAAAGTCCTGAAGCAATCTCATTAATAAAAAATTTTTTAAAATAATTTTTAAGGAAAGAAAACAAAAATTCTTAAAAAGGAGTACATAATGGAGCCTAAAAAAGTAGTAATAATGGGAGCAGCTGGAAGAGACTTCCATAATTTTAATGTTTACTATCGAAATAATCCTGATTACAAGGTGGTGGCATTTACTGCAACACAAATACCAGATATACATGGTAGAAAATACCCTGCAGAACTTGCGGGGAATCTTTATCCAGATGGAATCCCAATTTATTCTGAAAATGAGCTTGAAAAAATAATTAAGGAAGATAAAGTTGACGAAGTTGTTTTTGCATATAGTGATGTATCTCATAATTATGTTATGCATACTGCATCAAGAACACAATCAGTTGGTGCAAACTTTATTTTACTTGGTCCGAATTCAACAATGATTAAGTCTGAAAAACCAGTTGTTTCTGTATGTGCAGTAAGAACTGGAAGTGGAAAGAGTCAGACTTCAAGGAGAGTAAGTAAGATCCTTATAGAATCAGGTAAAAAGGTAGTTGTTATAAGACATCCTATGCCATATGGTGATTTAGTTAAACAGAGATGTCAGAGATTTGAAAACTATGATGACTTAGATAGATATGAGTGCACTTTTGAGGAGAGGGAGGAATATGAACCCCATATTGAAAGTAAAATAGTAGTATATGCAGGAGTAGATTATGAGGAGATTTTAAGAAAGGCAGAAAAGGAGGCTGAGATTATACTTTGGGATGGTGGAAACAATGACTTCCCATTTTATTTTCCAGATTTGCATATAGTAGTAGCTGATCCACATCGCCCAGGACATGAACTTCTGTATCATCCTGGAGAGACTAATTTAAGGATGGCAGATGTAGTAGTCATAAATAAAATTGATACAGCTGCTGCTGATAAGATAATAAATGTTCAGGAAAATATAAAATCTGTGAACCCTAAAGCAAAAGTGGTTTTTGCTGAATCTCCAATTTCAATTGATAGACCAGAATTAATTAGAAATAAGAGAGCATTAGTTATAGAAGATGGTCCAACACTAACTCATGGAGAGATGTCTTTTGGAGCAGGTTTTATAGCAGCTCAAAGAGCAGAAGCAAGTGAAATAATTGATCCCAGACCTTATGCAGTAGGTTCAATAAAGGATATCTATAAAAAATATACTCACCTTGAAAAGATATTACCAGCAATGGGATATAGTGATGAACAGATAAAAGAACTTGAACAAACTATTATTAATTCACCATGTGAGGTAGTTGTTGTTGGTACTCCAATAAATCTATTAAAACTTATAAAGATCAATAAACCAGCAGTAAGAGTTAAATATGAATTAAAAGATGTTGGTACTCCAAACTTAAAACAAATAATAAA
>JAHJRV010000068.1 GCA_018830725.1 Actinomycetota bacterium
AATGGAGACATATCAAGAATTGCTTTTCTTAATGCTAAATATCCTTCTCTTTTAATATATTCTTTAATATTTTCTGGGTTAATAACCCCGCAATTTCTTAGTAATATCCTTTTTTGGTATTTGTAGAAAGGTATATCTTTGTATTTTGGAATAATTTCTAATGTTTTTGGATTCTTATATACTAAATGTTCCACCAAATCCGATTTTATAAGTGTCTTATCAATTATTTCAGGAACATCCTCTATCAAAGTATGGCAATACAAAATACCTTCTGGCTGTACAACAACAATTGGTCCCATCTCACATAAACCATGACAACCTGTAATTGAAATTCTAAAATTTTTGTCAAGACTTCTTCTTTTTATCTCATTTAAAAAGGAAAGATAAATACTTTCAGAACCACCTGCAATACATCCTGTTCCTCCACAACAGAGTACTGTTTTTTCATATACTTTGTGGGACATTTGTTTTCCTTTTATTAGATAAATTATTTTTAAATTTTAAAAAGCACATTTTAGTTTAATTTATTATCAGGATAATTCCTCTAAAATTTTTAAAATTTTACTAGAAGTTAATTTTGGTATAACTTTTTTATTAATCATTGCTGTTGGTGATAGACCACAGGATCCTATACAATATACTGCTTGGAATGTAAATTTCATATTTTCAGTAGTTTCACCTTTCTTTATCCCAAGTTTTTCTTCTATTGTTTTAATAATTTTTTTAGAGCCTTTTACATGACAAGCTGTACCATCACATAGCTGTATCAAATTTTCTCCTTGAGGTTCTAATCGGAATTGTGAATAAAATGTTGTTACTCCAAAAACTTGATTGTAAGGAAGATTCATTTTTTCAGAAATTGCTTCCAAAATATCAATAGGCAAATAACCTAATTCATCTTGAACTCTTTGCAGGATTGGTACTAATCCCTCATTACTCTTATTCATTTTATCTATAATCTTTATAATGCTATCCATTTTCAAGCTCTGATAATCTATTTAATTATCAAAAAATATTTTTAAAATTCTAAATAAAACTCCCTAATTGCTAAAACCATAGTTTAATTAAAGTTTTTATGTTATATAGATATAACAAATATATATTTTAGACCTTTAAAATCAATTTTGACTTTTTATCCATTCAGTTGCAATTTTAAAATCATTCAAAGTATTTACATTAAATAGGGACATAAAATTGGGATCAAATTTTTCAATCTCGTTTTTTTCAACAAATTTTACGCTTACTTCTTTAAAAAAATCAATTATTTTTAGATTATCTGAATCTATTAGCTTCTTTATTGGTTTTAAGCATCTCTTAGAATAGGTTGCATGTAATGGTTCAAAAAAATTATCTACTTTGGGTATAACTACATCATATTCTTTAGAATAAGAAATAATATGTTTAAGGAGAGATATATTTAAAAATGGCATATCACATGCAACTACAAAAGTGGAATTATTTTTTGCAAACAGCAGTCCAGAATAGATCCCGCCTAATGAGCCCTTATATGGAATTATATCCTTTATTAATTTTACATTTAAAGAGTCAAATTTTTTGGGTAAATAATCAAATTTTTTTAGAATATTTGTGACAATAATAATCTCATTACTTAATCTTCCCATCTTTTCTACAATCTGGTCAATTAGAGTTCTGCCTCTAATCTTAAGAAAAGCTTTTTTTTTACCAAATCTTTTACTTTTTCCACCAGCCAATATCACTGAGCTTATTTCAAACATATTTTATTTTTGTTAAGCTCCTTTCTGCAATGTCCCTGTTTGGTAAGGTTAGATGAATTATTCTATATATGAGTTTTGTAATATATTAGTATTAAGAATTTAGATGGAGAAATAATTACGGTTTTTTGTTCTAAGCATAACTTACATTTATTTTTTATATGCTATATTACAAGACCTGACCCATACATCCTTCATTCCTCTACTACAATAATGTCTCCAGCTTTAACTTTCCCTGGTTTTATAACTTTAGCAAATATTCCCTCTTTGGGCATAATGCAATCGCCAATTTTATAATAGATTGAACACGGACGCGGACAAACTTTTCCCTTCTGTGAAACTTCAAGTATAACATCATTGCCTATTTTTAATCTATTTCCAATAGAAATTTTTAATAAGTCAATTCCTTCTGTTGTTATATTCTCAGCAAAAGAACCACTACTTATGTTAAAACCTTTTTTTCTCATCTTATTGATGCTTTCTTTAGATAAGAGGCTTACTTGCCTATGCCATTTTCCTGAATGAGCATCTCC
>JAHJRV010000069.1 GCA_018830725.1 Actinomycetota bacterium
GCTTTCAGTGCAGCTACTCTTCCAACATTTGGTTCATCACTCCTTTGTAATACACAACCCAAGATAACATCATCTATTTCCTCACCCTTAACACTGGACCTATCCATTGCCTTCTTTATAACAACCTTTGCTAAATCAGCAGGTAAAACATCCTTTAATGTTCCTCCAAAATATCCAATTGCAGTTCTTACTGCACTTGTAATTACAACATATCTCAAACCAAACTCCTTTTTAATTAAATATTTTTATTAATCGTTTGTTACTCATCTTTAGCAAATTTTTATAGTTAATTTTTAAGTAAGGCTAAAGCCTTGCCTTACATACCTATTATCATATTTCTCCCTTATTGATAAAAATTTTATTATCTTTTAAAAAATAATATGGCTTTAACTGTAGATTTCTTTTCTTAATATCTTCACAGCTTTCTCGAGCTTTTCCATCCAGGGTTTTTGTGCTTCTTTTATATCATTATATTTTTTAAAGCCCTCTTTAGTTAAATAGTAATATTTTTTATATGGTCTTTTAGGTTTATCCCACTTACCTCTTACAAAATTTAATTCCTCCATTCTTTTAAGAAGCGGATAAATTGTATTAGGATTTACTGTCATAATATTTCCGCTCATCTCTTTAATCTTTGATATCAGCTTATTACCATACTGAGTTTCATTAGAAATTAAATGAAGTATAAGAAGGGGGAATATGTTCTTAGATTTGACTTCTCCTAAGAAGATGTCTTTAACAGTACATTCAAACTCTTTAAAAGATTTTTCGTTCTTTTTTCTTGGCATAGAGTTATTTAAACCTTTAAAAATTTAGTTAAGTTTTTTATTATGTAAGCTTAATAAAAATAAATTTTTAAAATAAATACATAAAAATATTATTAAAAATAATAAAGTTTGTCAACTAATTGTTATGAAAAATAATTCAACTATTAGTATTATTTAGTATCATTAATAGTATAATTTTCATAATTTATACAGGATTCCTTGTACTTATTTCATATAAAGTTTTTAGGTTTATAAAAAACATCTGATATATTATACAAGATAATGGATGCAGCGTTGACTTTAAAAGAAATTAACGATAAGTTAGAATACTATTTTATATATTAAAAAGGAAGGCAGTCTCATGAAAAATTACAAAATTTATTTAGTTCTCTTCTCTATAATCCTACTTTTGCTATTTATGATATCATGTCAAAAAGAAACTGTAATTACTCCAGGTGAGACTGGGGAAACACCAGAAGAAACCAAAGTAGTAGGAGAAGAAAAAAAAGAGGAAACAGGACCAGAAAGACCATCTATTGATTATTCAAAAGAAACACATGATATTGAATATGAGGGTTATATTCCAACATTTCTTTGTGCTGGGGATGAAAACTATATAAAAATCACTCTTAAAAACAGTAGTTCTTTTACCTGGCCAAGTACTGGAAAATTCCCGGTAAGGCTTGGATACCACTGGTTTCCAAAAGGAAATCAACCAGAGCCAGAGTGGGATGATGGGGGCAGGACTGTATTGCCAAATGATGTTGCTCCAGGTGAATTAGTAACAGTAGTAGTTAAAGTAAAAGCTCCTGATGCTATAGGCTGGTATATTCTTCAGATAGAAGCTGTTCAAGAAGGTGTAACATGGTTTCAAAAAGTAATTGAGGGATCGACCTATGTTGATAAATGCAACATTTAATTAATATTTGACAGGATTTTCTAATGCTAAAGTGATTAATCTATCTAAAAGTTCTGTAAAACTAATTCCTGCTGCTTTTGCTTCTTTTGGATAAAGTGAAGCATTTGTTAGACCAGGAATTGTATTTACCTCAGAAACATATACATCTTTACCACTTATAAACATGTCCACTCTTGAAAACCCAATACATCCTAATGCATTGTGAGCTTTTAAAGCATATTTTTGAACTTTTTTAGTCATCTCTTTAGATATTCTGGCTGGACATATTTCATCACACTCTGATGGAGTATATTTTGCAGTATAATCAAAAAATTCTCTCTTTGGCACTATCTCTATTGGTGGAAGAGCAATTGGATTTACATTTCCTAATATTCCACAAGCAACCTCTATGCCCTTAATATATTTTTCAACCAGAACTATGGGATCATACTCAAAAGCAAGTTCTATAGCTTCTTCAAGGTTTTTTTCTTCTTTAACAATAGTTACGCCAACGCTTGAGCCCTGACCAACTGGCTTTGTAACTGCTGGAAATCCTATTTCATCTTTAATTCTACTAATTTGCTTTTTTCTATTTTCCTGCCAATTTTTTAAAATAATATCTATATATTTAGATACTAAAATTCCAGCTTGAGTAAAAAGTCTCTTACTTAATAATTTATTCATTCCTAAAGCACTTGCCATCACACCTGATCCAGTATATGGAATATCTAATAAATCAAGAAGCGCTTGTAACTTTCCATCTTCGCCTTGAGGACCGTGAAGAGCAATAAAGACTACATCTACTGCTAATTTAAAGTCTTTAATTATTTTTTTATCCTTATCCTTTAAGATAAGTATTGGATTTGCTTTCTCAGATAATTTGAATTCACTGTTTAAGTATTTATCCTTAATTCTCTCACTTTCTTTTACATCAACCTCTTCTTTTAAAAAAGGTACTGTTGAAATTTCATTCTGATCTTTATCTAATTTCTGGTTCTTAATTAATTTCTGTTCTTTTAAGGGTAATTGTTTCTTTGGATCTGGAAGAGCTATCCATCTTCCTTTCATATCAATTTCTACAGGAATTATCTTATATTTGTTCATATCCAAATGCTCTATAACACTTGCTCCCGTACTGAGAGAAACTTCTCTTTCTGCTGAAGTTCCTCCCATAAGAATTGCAACTTTTGTCTTTTCTTTCATACTACAATTCCTTAATAAAAAAATATTTTTAAATTTAGCTATATTTTACTTTGGCAGTGATGAATAATCTTATTACTTCCTCAGCAGCTTTTTCTAAAAATAATGATGCATTCTTTAAGGACTTGTTTAGACTAATTGGTCTAGGGATGATTGAGAATATTGCATCAACCCCACTCTCATGTAATTTTGACCTGTCATCAGCCACAGAACCAGAAATAATAACAACTGGGATTTTTAATTCTTTAGCTACACTAATAACACCAGTTGGAGCTTTACCCATTAAGGTCTGGGCATCAGTTGAACCCTCACCTGTAATTGCTAAATCAACATTTTCCATTCTTTTTCTTAAATTTATAGTATCTATAACTATATTTATTCCAGGTCTAAGTTTTGCGTCTAAAAATGCAACAAGACCAGCCCCAAGTCCTCCAGCTGCTCCAGCTCCTTTTAAATTTTCAATATCTTTTCCTAAATCTTTTTTTATCACTTTTGTAAAATTTTTTAAACCTTCATCTAATCTTTTTACCTCATCAGGTTTCGCCCCCTTTTGTGGACTATAAACATAAGCAGCACCTTTTAATCCGGTAAGAGGATTATCTACATCACATGCAATCTCAAAGATAGTGTTAACTACTCTTGGATCTCTATTTTTAATATCAATTCTAAATAGCTTCTCTAATTGAACTCCACCAAACCCTAACTCTTTTCCCTTTTTATCATAAAATTTTATCCCAAGGGACTGTGCCATACCCATTCCGCCATCAGTAGTCGAGCTCCCTCCTATACCAACTATCACTTTCTCAACACCAGAATCCAAAGCGCTTTTTATCATATCCCCTGTGCCATATGTTGTTGTATATAGTGGATTTCTTTTACTCTCAGGAACAAGCCACAACCCAGAGGCAGCTGCCATCTCAACAACAGCTGTTTTATTATCTCCTAATATTCCATATTTAGCACTTATCTTTTCTCCCAATGGTCCTGTAGCATCACAAATAACATGTCTACCAGATGTTGCAGCCACTAATGCATCTACTGTTCCTTCTCCACCATCTGCTATCGGGCATAGAACTGTCTCGATATTTTTATTAACTTTTTTTATGCCCTTCTCGATGGATTTTGCTGCTTCTATAGAAGAGAGACTTTCTCTAAATTTATCTGGAGCTATTAATATCTTCATTCAAATTAACCTATATAAACTAATTTATATTTAAGACTCTTCTCTAAAAAGCGTAGTAAATATTATTTATTTTAAATTATTTTTTTTAAAATTTACACTATTCTCCAAAAAATGTAATCAATATTATTTTTTTTAAATTATTTATTTAAAAAATTTAAGCTTTTCTCTAAAAAGTATAGTTATCTAAAAATGTAGTCCTCTCCCCTCGTGAAAGGAGTAAGAAGATCTTCTCTTATTACTCCCCTCCCCTCGTGGGAGGGGATTTTAGGGGAGGGGGAAATATTTAAATTATTAAATTTACACCCTCTCCCTATCCCTCTCCCATCAAGGGAGAGGGAATCTATCTTAATATCAATACCTCAAAATTGCTGCAATTCCTCCAAATTTGTCAATAAATTCTGTTTCTGAAACAAAATCTAAATCAATATCATGTTCTATTGCTTTATTTACAACTTCATCTACAATATCTTTTACCTCACTCATTTCAACTTTACACATTGGGCAAACTTTTGAACCTCCACTTCCTAAATAATCACAATTGTTACAAATCCATCCCGACTCCTGAAATTTGTGATGAATAATTAATTTATCAATTTGTCCTCTTTGTAAAGCTAAAAGAACTTGATAAAGCCTAACAGCTACCTTTTCTCTTCCCAATCTCTCTAGTTGTTTTATTAATCTTCTATCAGCCTTCATTTCACTTTCAATCTCTTCTTTAAGTGACTTCTCGATAATCTTAAAATCATTGTCATGAGCGTCAAATTGAAATGTAGCCGAAACAATATCTTTTAGATGATTTGGAAGAAGTTTTAAAAATGGTTTCACATTTTTCTCAGTTCCAGCAATTATTATTCTTTTAATATCTTTATCCATGCTATTTTTTACCATATCAGCTACATCCTTATAATGTTTTTTAATATACTCTCCCCTTCTTCTTTCAGCTCTTGATTTCTCTAAATCCTTCCAGCCAGCTTTTCTGGTCCTTACCGGGATTTTATCCTCTTTGCAAATCCCTTCCACAACATCAGTTCTATCTATCACATATATGCAAGAATAATCAATTTGAAGAATAACCAAGATATACTTTCCATAATCATCTAATGTTTTAGCTAATGGTTTTAAATAAGGGGTATTCTTTAAGTAAAACAGGTTGGTTATTGGAAAAGGAACCTGGTACAATTTAAATATATCCTCTCCTCCGCTTACAAAGAATGCTAAGCTTCTCA
>JAHJRV010000070.1 GCA_018830725.1 Actinomycetota bacterium
ATTGGTTCTAAGTGGTGGAGACATAATAAATCTATTTCCATCTTTTCCTTTCAACCTATTCTCATTAAGTAGTAGATAATGTGGACATGTTTCTGCCCAGACATTCTTACCTTTCTTTCTAGCACTTGTTAATGATGAAAGACCTTCCTTGGTTGAAAGATGAAAAATAAAAAGTGGGCAATTTGTAATATCAGCAAAATAGATTGCCCTTCTTATAGCCTCATCCTCTGCAAAATTCGGTCTACTTCTTGCATGATATATAGCCCGAGTTTTACCAGAACTTAAATACTTAGCCCTTAACTTTTCAAGAAGGAAATTGTTTTCTGCATGAACCACTGGTAGACCACCAAATTCAGTCAATTTTTTCATAATAAAAAAGAGATCTGCGTCATCCACCATTATTCCCTCTTCTCTATATGTTGTGTAGAGTTTAAAACTTGTAATTCCTTTATCAATTAATTCAGGAATTTCACCTAAAATATTATTATCAGAGCTAATAATTGCAGTATGTAACGAATAATCAACATATACATTTCCTTCTGCTTCGCTTATTCTTTTTTCAACAGCTTTCAATAAACTTTCACCTTTTTTTTCAGGATGTGCAAAATCAATAATAGTTGTAACTCCTCCACAAGCTGCTGCCTTTGTTCCAGTATAAAAATCATCTGCTGTTATTGTTCCTTTTACTGGAAGTTGAAAATGAACATGAGAATCAATAACTCCAGGAAATATATAATTTCCTTCAGCATCTATTATTTCCCCTTCTTTGAAAGTTAAATCTTCTCCAATCTCTTTTATCTTCTCATTCTCAATTAGGATATCAGCTTTTTCTATCTTTTCTGAATTTACAATATTTCCATTTTTTATAAGTAATTTTTTCATCTTTGTATTTATGTAATTATTATTTTATTTTTAGACTAATTAATTGTTTTTTGAACTAAATAAGTTTTTATTAAAAGTAATTACCTTATCAAAATTCTAAGTTTACTCTGAAAAAACCTTTTCTTTCTTAGACTACATTAAAAACACTATAAAGCTATAAGGATATTACAATGAAGTTCCTATCCAATCACCAACATAATGAGTTATAATTATAACCACTAATGCAATAATCAAGTGTTCTGCAATTACCTTCCAAGGTCTTCTTTTCTGTTCCCTGGCAATTATAAAACTAAAAATACTTAACATAAATAATCCTAATATTACACTTGTTATCATTGCTATTGAAAGTTCAAACATTAATATAGGAATAACAAATATTAATGCAAAAATAAACTTAGCAAGAAAGGTATAAATAGTTGATTCCCATATTTCTTTTGCCGTATGTATATTCTCCGATTCCTCTGAAATATGAATTCCAAAAGCATCTGAAAATGCATCTGCTATTGCTATTATCAAAACACCACTAATTACTACAATTTTTGAATGTGTACCAGAATGTAAACCAACTATTAACCCAAGAGTTGTGATTATACCTGATGTTAAACCGAAGCTGATCCCAGTTCTTATTGTATGTCTCATATTAAATCAAATAAAAAATTAAATAATAATGTTTTAGTCTGTAAAAATTGTTTTTTAAATTTATAGATGTTAATCCTTTTAAAATATGTTTTTTAATTTTTAATAATTTTCGTACCCGTTTTACCTTCAAGTGCTAATTCTATACATTCAGGAGTTGTTATTATTGCTTCTTTTCCACCCTTTTTTATAAAATCTATTACTGCTTTTATTTTAGGACCCATACTTCCTTGTGGAAAATGACCTTCATTATAATATTTTTCAGCTTCAGATAGAGTCATAGTATCTAAATCTTTCTGATCTGGCTTTCCAAAATTTAATGTAACTTTCTCTACTGCTGTAGATATCAAAAATAAGTCAGCATTAATACTGTTTGCAAGAAGACCTGATGCATAATCTTTGTCAATAACTGCTTCAACTCCGTATAAATTTCCATTTTTATCTTTCACCACAGGGATTCCTCCTCCGCCAACAGCGATTGCTACAAAACCTTTATTTATCAAACTTTTTATTGCATCTCTTTCCACTATTTCCAGAGGAATTGGTGAAGGAACTACTCTCCTCCATCCTCTTCCTGCATCTTCCATTATGCTCCAGTTTCTCTCATTGCTATATTCTTTTGCTTTCTTTTCATTATAAAATGGACCAATCGGTTTTGTAGGATTTTTAAAAGCTATATCATTCTTATCAACTACTACTTGGGTTACAACTGTAGTTGCCTGTTTATCTATTTTTCTTTTCTTAAACTCATTATAAAGAGATTGTTGAATCATATATCCAATTGCACCTTGAGTATCTGCCCCACATGAATCCAGTGGAACTGTATGAAGAACATTGCTTGCAAGTTCTGATCTTAAAAGGATAAATCCAACCTGTGGACCATTCCCATGAGTTATTACTACATCCCACCCTTTCTCAATCATTCCTGCTATGTGGACACATGTCTGTCTTGTAGTTTCAAATTGATCTGGGACAGTTTGATGATCTTTATCTTTTATTAAAGAATTACCACCAATTGCTATCACTGCTACTTTACTCATAAAATCCTCCTTCGAATTATTAAAGGTCAATTGTCTTATCTTTTAAAATATTTTTTTATTAAATTATATAAGCCTAACTTCTAAAATTTACACCACTCTAAGAGTAGAAATTTAAAAGTATATTTTATAATGTTAAAAAACTAATCTTATTTTGACATTGTTAATATCATAACCGCTTTTTGAACATGTAATCTATTTTCTGCTATATCATAAATTATTGACCTTGGAGAATCCACAACCTCATCATCTACTTCATTTCCCCTATCAACTGGCATTGGATGGATAAAATATGCATCGTTTGTTAGTTTCATAAACTCTTTTGTACATCTCCAATCTTTATATTTTTCATAAGAAGCTTTTTCTGCTTCATCCCCTATCTCATATCTTTTTGAACTCATCCAGTTTCTGCTATACACAACATCTGCACCTTTAAAAGCCTCTTCTAAATTATGTGTGATTTCAAAAGAACCTCCTGATTCTAATGCATATTTCTTACAAGTTGTAATTATATTAGGGTCTAAATCAAATCCTTGTGGATGGGCCAGAGTAACATTCATACCAAATCTGCTGCTTATTAGCAAATTACTTTGAATTGAACACCATGAGCGCATCTTTGGTGAATACCCCCACATCATAATTAATTTTTTTCCTTTAACATCTCCTAAATGTTCAGATACGCCCATAATATCAGCAAGAGCTTGACACGGATGGTATACATCATCAGCCATATTAATTATTGGAACATCTGAATACTTTGCATATTCTCTAAGCAGTAAATCTCCATCACCATATTTTTCTACTGCATCCTCTAAAATTCTTATTCCAATTCCATGAGCATACCTCGCCATAACACTTGCAGAGTCCTTTACTGTCTCTCCCTCTATCCCTTTAAGCTTAACTCTCATTTTGCCAGGTTCTAAAAATTGAGAGTGACCTCCTAACTCTGTCATTGCTGCTTCAAATGATATGCGTGTTCTTAGTGATGGATTATAAAAAACCATAAGAAATGTTTTACCATTAAGTAGATTTATATATTTAGGAGAAAATCTATTCTTCTTTATATCTTTTGCTAAATTCAAGACTTTATCCAATTCATCCTTTTTCCAATCACAAATAGTTATTAGATCCTTCCCATACAAACTCATTTCCTCTCCTTTCAAAAAAATTTTTACATAATGAGTGACATTACTGCTTTTTGTACATGAAGTCTATTTTCAGCTTCATCAAATACTACTGATTGGGGACCATCAATTACTTCATTAGTTACTTCAAATCCTCTGTCACATGGTAAACAATGCATATAAACTGCATTCTTATGAGCCAGTTTCATCTTCTCTTCATCACAAATCCAATCTTTATTTTTATCAAATAGTTCTTTTGTCTTCTCCATCTCTGGCTTCTCTGATTCTGGGGGGATATTATGTTTTGAAGTCCAGCTCTTTGGATACACAACATGAGCTCCCTCAAAAGCTTCCTTCATATCATTTGAAATTGAAAATGAACCACCATATCTTTTAGTATACTCTTCTGAAGCTTTTATTACATCTGAGTCAAGCTCAAGTCCTTTTGGATGGGCTAATATTACATCCATTCCCATCATTGTTGCAGCTATAATAGCACTTTGTGGAACTGAGAGTGGTTTGTGAACTGATGGAGAATATGCCCAGCTCATTACAAATTTCACACCTGAAAATCCTCCAAACTTCTCCTTTACTGTTAATATATCAGCCATAGCTTGACAAGGGTGATATTTATCACATTCCATATTTATAATAGGTATATCTGCCCAGTGAGCAAAATTATTTACCAGATAGTTTGCTTTTCCATAAATCCATCCTACTGGATCTCCATAAATTCTTATAGAAATTCCATCGCCCATCCTTGCTAATACTCTTGCAACATCAGAAACTCTCTCTGTAGAATAGGCCTTTTCATCACCTTCCAGTGCTGGAGCATAAATATCTTGTGGATCAAGAAAGTGAGCATGTCCTCCAAGTTGTGTCATTCCAGCTTCAAAAGAATTTCTTGTTCTAAGTGATTGATTGTAGAAAATCATAAATAGAGTTTTCCCTGCAAGTAGTAGATGTGGCTCGCCATTTGCTCTTTTTCTCTTCAAATCCTGAGCTACATCTAATATAGTCTCTATTTCCTCCTTTGTATAATCAAGCAGGGTAATAAAATCCCTTCCCTTAAAATTTTCTCTCATTTTAACCTCCTAAAGATTTAATAATTAAACTAAGTTAAATATTTTAACATTAAATACATTAATGTAAAATGTAATATTGCAAGACCTGAACCCTTTTTTATATGTCTCATGTCAAGACCTGGTACTATTCTGGGTACTATTCCAGGTGCTATTCCAATGATAAATTTTTAACTAACTTTCTGAGCTATTATAAAGATATTAGGCTGTTTTTTATCTCTTTTGGTGAATCCAATATCAATTATTTTAAATCCAGCCTTTTTTATAAGTCCTTTTAATTCATTAATTGTAAAAGCATGGAAATAGCGATTAATTGTTGTACCATTTCTTTTTTTCCATGGAATGAAAGTATCTTTAAAATCCAGTTTAGTTAAAAAGGGAATTTTTAATTTCAAAATAAATGTTCTTAAAACATATTTAATATATTTTTTTTGCCAGAGATTCCATACAGTTAAAATTAAAAACCCTTCACTTTTTAAAATTCTATTTACTTCATTTAAAGATTGAAGGCGATATTTTTTTGAAGGTATCTGATGTAATAATGCTATAGAATACACAAGATCAAAGCTATTTTCATCAAATCCAGTGTCTAAAGCATCTCTAACCAAGAATTTTACATTAGGATAATTTTTATATTTATCTCTTGCAATTTCTATTAATTTTTTAGATAAATCAATCCCAATATAATCTATTTTCTTATCTCTGAAAAGTTCAAAAAGTCTTCCATTTCCACAACCTAAATCCAGTATTTTGTCTCCATCTTTTACAAAATCTGCTAAAAAGATGATATCTTTCCAGAGCTTTACCCTTGTTTCTGAAAAGTGCTCAGCTATTTCCTCATAATCTCTTTTTGTCTTTTTAAGTAAATATCTTGCATATTTATCTTTCATTGCATATATTTATTATTTCCTTTTTTCATTATTAATGCTATTTTAATAAGGATAAATTTACATTAATAATGTTATTTTATCCAGGTTATTATTCAAATATGTTATTACTAAAACAAAATGTTAATTTTTTAATTAAAGGTAACCACCTAAAAAATCATATTGAATTGTCCATCTCTCTACCGATGATTAAATTTTAATAAATTCATAATTTCCGCCAGGTATTAACCTTTTATATTATAACAAGTACATTATAATGATATTATTTACATACTTTAAGTGCATTATAATGATATTATTATTAAATATTAAGTACATTATAATGATATTATTCCCATTTTTGTGCTTTTAGGGCTAAGGGTCTTAAATTTTTTTATTTAAATAAGAATATAAACATATTTTAATTCAATCCTTCAATATTATATTTAAAAAATATTTAAAAACTTTCATATTTCATATAGAAAGAATTTCTAATATCTATTACAATTTATAAAGAAGAAGAATTTTTTTAAAATAGGTGATTTTCTTGGCTTTAATTAAAACTGAGGAATTAATAATTAAAAGAGCATATGAAAAAAATGCATTCACTCCTAAATCCTTCTTTAAGGTGAAGATGGAAGTTTTAGGTGAGTTAAGAGAACCAATTCCAAAAAAATCTGAGCTTTTAGCTGCTTATAGAAATTTAGTAAAAAAGGGTGAAGTTGAAAAGAATGAGAGATTAGAAAAGCTGCTCAGATTACATAAAATAAGAACTTTATCTGGTGTAGCAATTGTTGCAATTTTAACAAGACCTACATATTGCCCTGGTGAGTGCGTTTACTGTCCTACTGAATATGAGATGCCTAAAAGCTATTTATCAGAGGAGCCAGCAGTAATGAGAGCGATTAGGTCAGATTTTGATCCAGAAAGACAGGTTAGTCTCAGACTTGAAGCTTTAGAAAAAACAGGTCACTTTACAGATAAAATTGAGATAATAATTTTAGGTGGTACATTTACAGCATTTAAAGAAGATTATCAAAAAAAATTTATATGGCAAACATTTGATGCATTAAATAAAGTTGCTTCAAAAAATATAGAGAACGCCATGAGGTTAAATGAAACTACGAAACATAGATGTGTTGGTTTAACTATTGAGACAAGACCGGATCTATTGGATGAAAATGAAGTTATAAGATTAAGAAATTTAGGAGTAACAAGAGTAGAGATAGGTGTACAAAGTGTCTATGATGATATATTGAACTTAGTAAAGAGAGGACATACTCAAAAAGAGATTATAAATGCTACTAAACTTCTAAAAGATGCAGGTATAAAAGTTAATTACCATATAATGCCAAATCTTCCGGGCTCAGATATTAAAAAAGACATAGAGATGTTTAAAATTCTATTTGAAAATCCAGGATATAAACCTGATCAATTAAAAATATATCCTTGTGTAGTGGTTAGAGAAAGTGAATTATATAACTGGTGGAAGGATAAGAAATTTATCCCATACAAAAGAGACGAACTAATATCACTCCTTATGGAAGTAAAGAAGAATATACCTAAATATGTAAGAATATCAAGATTATTCAGGGATATACCATCAACTAGAATAGAGGCTGGTGTAAAATCAACAAACCTTCGTCAGATGGTTAAAGCTGAAATGTTAAAAAGAAAATTATCCTGTTCATGTATTAGATGTCGTGAAGTAAGAGAGAAATTGGTTGAAGAGGAATTTAAAAAACCAGTTCTTTTCAGACAAGACTATAATGCCTCTGAAGGTAAAGAGATATTTTTAAGTTTTGAGGATAAAAAAAGAGAGAAATTATTTGCATTTATTAGATTAAGAATACCCTCCTACTTTTTAAAAGGGGAAACCCACTACATCAGTGAGTTAGAAGATACAGCTATAATCAGGGAGATTCATACATATGGCGAAGTTGTTCCTATAGGAAAAAGAGGGGTTGGAGTTCAACATAGGGGATTAGGTAAAAGATTGATGAAAGAAGCAGAAAAAATTGCTAATGATGAATTTGGTGTTAAAAAAATAGCAGTCACATCAGGAGTTGGAGTTCGCCCCTACTATCGTAAATTAGGCTACAACCTTGTTGGCACCTATATGGTTAAATCATTTTAACATTTCTAAGAAATTTAAATGTTCCTAGTAGTTCCATATAGAATTTTTCTTTTTCCTTAAATAAATTCTTTTATTCCTTATTTCTTAATCTCTAAATTTTCAATTCCATGTTTTTCAAATTCTTTTTCATATTTTTCAATAAAAGGAGACTTTTTCACTATTTGATCTCTCAAAGACATTTTCTTTATCACATCTTCTCCATATGCTTTAATAAAATCGCGTACTGATAATCGATATATTAACTCATCCCAGAAAATCTCATTATTATATTCCTCTCTGTACTCATCTACATCTGTTTCTAATTCAAATTCTCTCGTAGGATAAAATTCATTAAGTTCATTGTCAAATATAATATAGTTTTCCAAATTAGCATTTTTTGCAAATGAGTAGATATATTGCTCTATAATGTCGTATTTCTCAATTTTATCATCAGTGCGAATAGCATTGATCATCCAATTGCCTAAATATACAAGTTTAACTAAATCTTCGTATTGCTCTTTTGTAAGTTTAATTTCTATCATCTTATCCCGGCTCCTTCTCCTTAAAGTTTTATTCAAATATATTCTTTATTGCTCTATTGTATCTTTTAATTCTTTCATACCATCTGATTATTTGTGGAAAGAATATTCTAAGACCTTAAGTTCATGTATATATTCTATTAGTTAGGTTATTCTATAACAAGAATCATTTCATTATTTGTACATATTTTCTTATAATAACAGAGTTTATCAGAACTCAAAATTTTGTCAATGGAAAGACCAATTCATTAAAAATTAATACTATTTGACTAAGCTATGTTTTTAGTATATACTATGTATACACAATATAGGAGGTATTTTGTCAATCACCCCCACCTAAATCTATGATTTAGAAAGGGGCTTGTGAAAATAAGCTCTGATTGACTAGGGGGCATAGTAATATGTTAGCAGTTAGAAAAGAGAAATATATACACACCTACAGATATTTCGCAAGTCGGTAGCAACTGTGGTCTGTAACTAAACAGTCTGTTAGGGGTAATGGACAGTGGAAAGACTTAAAAACCTTTTCTAACAACCCCGATGCGACACTAACTTCCATAAGGACAGGGAGGGCAGAACTTAATAGTATCTGCCATAAATGTCCTTAACATTAATAGAAAGGAGGTATTTTAATATGTGTAAAGACAAAAAAGTAGCTGTTGTATATGTACTCAGCAAAAGAGGGAATCCTTTAATGCCCTGCTCTCCAAGAAAGGCAAGAGTATTGCTGAAACAGAGTAAGGCAAACGTATTAAAGAGAACTCCTTTTACAATACAACTTAAAATAGATACACCAGAAACTACACAGCCTATCAGTTTAGGTATTGATAGTGGATACAGTCATATTGGGCTTTCAGCTATAACAAGTAACAAAGAACTATATTCCGCAGATGTTAAATTAAGAACTGATATTGTAAAACTTCTCTCTAAAAGAAGAGCTTATAGGAGAGCAAGAAGAAGTAGAAATCTGTGGTATAGGAAACCAAGATTTAAAAATCGGGATATACCTGAAGGCTGGTTTGCACCCTCTATTCGGCATAAGTTAAATACTCATATCAAAATGATAAATAAGGTTAAAGAAATACTGCCCATTACTCAAATCAATATTGAAGTTGCCAGCTTTGACATACAGAAGATTAAGAATCCTGACATATCTGGTGTTGAGTATCAAAATGGTCCACAAAAGAACTACTCCAATACAAGAGAATATATATTACACAGAGATAACCATACCTGCCAGAATTGTATGGGTAAATCTAAAGACCCTATATTAACGGTTGTTAAATTACAAACTCATCACATTGAATCAAGACAAACTGGAGGTAAAAGACCTGATAATCTAATTACCTTGTGTTTAACTTGTCATGATAAGGTTACAAAAGGAGAAATTGAACTAAACGTCAAACCTTTAAAAGGCTTTAAAGCAGAAACTTTTATGACCAAAATAAGATGGGAATTAGTAGATCAGTTAAAAGAACAGTTTAATAAAGTTTTTCACACTTATGGATATATTACAAAACAAAACAGAAAAGCACTTGAATTACCTAAATCTCATACCAACGATGCCTTTGTTATAGCTGGTGGTACTGTGCAGAAAAGACTATCTAATTATTATCTAATTGAACAAGTAAGAAATTGTAATCGTAAGCTGTTTAAAGGAATAAGAAGTCATATCAGAAATACTGCTGAGAGATTTATACAGGGTTTTCAGAGATTTGATAAGGTGAGTTATAAAGATATCGAATGCTTTATATTTGGTAGAAGAGCATCGGGATATTTTGATCTAAAAAAACTAGATGGTTCAAAAATACATGCTTCTGCTAAATATACAGACTTAACTTTACTTGAAAGGTCAAAAACATTATTAATAGAAAGGAGGATGGCTCTCCTCCCCTACCTAAAAGAAGGGGTCTCCGAGCCATAATTTTAAGATGAAACTTAAGGTAAGAAAAGTTGGAAATAGCTTAACAATTACAATTCCTAAATATTTAGCCAAAACTCTTGATATTAAGCCACAAACTGAAGTTAATGTTCGACTTGAAGAAGATAGGATAGTAATCTCTAAAGAAAAATCAAGATGGGAAGAGCTTTTAGAAGAAGCACGTAAAAAGGCGAAAGAAATGAAAGTAAAAGAAGAAGATGTAGAAAAAGCTATCTATGAGATTCGATACGGTAAATAAAGTGTTCATAATATATTAAATTAATTCTTCTATACTATCTTTTGTTAACATTAAAAATTCAATATGATAAATAGAGTGGTTATTGATACAAATGTTTTAATATCAGGTATCCTTTTTGGGGGCATTCCAGAAAAAGTTCTAAATCATGCCAGAAAAGGAACTTTTACTTCAATTATATCTCTTTATATTCTTTCAGAATTTAAGCGAGTTATGAAACAAAAATTGAATTTAAACTCTGATTTAATTAATAATTTCATTAAAGAAATTATATCTTTTTCTGAAATTATTCCTGTTATTGATTCAAAGAAAATATGGATTCAAGATATCTCTGATAATCCAATTGTTGAAACAGCAGTAAAAGGTAAGGCAAATATAATTGTAACAGGTGATAAACGATTACATAAAGTGAAAGTGCATGGCTTGAAAATTTTATCTCCAAAGGATTTTTTAGGAATGCTTTAGAATTTATTATTTTAACTCTGAGTTAAAATAATAGTGGAAGAAAAAAAACATTATTTCTTTTCTCCGCGGTAGTATGGTAGTCCTAAATTAGCAGGTGCTCCTATTCTATAAATTCAATATTATATTTTGATTAATTATTATATAATGGTATTCATAAAAAATAGAAGTAATTTACCCTCTACCATAATTCTAATTTTGGAAGAGGACTTCTTGCTTGATTAAGTAATATTTATTAAAAATCTTGGCTGTTTCATCATTATACATAAAGACAGCCATTCTGATCTCATAAATATTAAATCATTTAAGGAGGTTGAGAGTGCAAAGAAAAATACTACTTGTTGATGTTGATAAGTGTACCGGGTGCAGAATATGCGAATTAGCTTGTTCCTGGATACATGAAAATGTCTTTAATCCTCTTAAATCCCGTATCTCTGTGATTTCCTTGCGAAGAGATGGGATTGATATTCCTATGGTTTGTCAGCAGTGTGAAACCCCCCTCTGTCAGGATGTATGTCCTACAGCTGCTATCTCCCGTAATGAAGAAACTGGAGCTATGATTGTGGATGAAAATAGATGTATTGGCTGTCGTATGTGTCTTGTGGCATGTCCCTTTGGCGGTCTTTCATTTCATACTGAGAAGCATGTGATGATAAAGTGTGACCTTTGTGAAGGAGACCCAGCTTGCGTGAAGTACTGCCCTGTTAAAGCTATAGAGTATATAAAAGCTGATAAGATAGGTTTAACCAGGAAGAGAGCTGGGGCTGAGAAACTTTCCAAACTCTTCTCATTAGTTAGCAAGGAGATGAGTTGAATTGTATAAATACGGTGGTTACGCTGGGAAATATATTCGAGTTGACCTATCTTCAGGAAATATCAGAGTTGAGGAGACACCACTTGAACTTGTTCATAAATATCTTGGTGGTTCTGGCATTGGAGCACGTCTCCTCTGGAATGAAGTAAAACCAGGGACAGATCCACTTTCCCCACAGAACAAGATAATCATTGCCACAGGTCCATTGACTGGAACTCTATTCCCTCCGTCCGGACGCTATGCGGTAATATCTCTTTCACCCCTAACTGATCACTGGGGTGAAGCCCATGCTGGAGGTGCTTTTGGTCCTGAACTGAAATATGCTGGCTATGACTACATTATTATAGAGGGAAAAGCGGAAAAACCCGTTTATCTCAATATTGAAGATAACCTGATTGAATTGAGAGATGCCAGCCATTTATGGGGAAAAAACACTATTCATACTACTGACCTTATATGTGAACAGTTAGGTGATATTGATGTTAAAGTAGCTTGTATCGGACCTGCTGGAGAAAATTTGGTAAAGTATGCTTGTATAATTAACGATTACTACAGAGCTGCTGGACGAACTGGAATGGGTGCTGTATTCGGTTCTAAAAAACTCAAAGCAATTGCTGTTAGAGGAAGTGGAGGCTTAAAACCAGCTCTCCCTGAGGAATTCATAAAGTTCTCTCAGGAATGCTTCGAGCGACATTCCAGTGGTGAGTGGGCTGATTATATTAAAAAAACATCCCGCACCTATGGCACAACTGGACTTATGGATGCAATGAATGCTATTGGGAGACTCCCCACCAAAAATCATTATGATGGTTGTTATCCGGAGATAGATAAAGTAGGTAGCGAAGCAATCAGGAAACATTTCCGTGTTGATCACAAGTCTTGCTTTGGCTGTGCTATCCAATGTAAATATATCTCCCGTATTAAAGAAGGAAAATATGC
>JAHJRV010000071.1 GCA_018830725.1 Actinomycetota bacterium
AAAAAATATGACCTTAATGAAATTACAGTAATTATTGACTATAATGGCTTGCAGATAAGTGGAAAAATAACTGATGTTATGCCCCAGAACATAAAAGGTAACTATATTTCTGATGGTTGGAAGGTTTTAGAGATTGATGGCCATGACCATAACCAGATATATGAAGCTTTAAAACAATCTGTTAATACAAAAGACACTCCTGTTGCAATTTTTGCTTATACAAAAATGGGAAAGGGTGTTTCCTTTATGGAAGATGATGAGCAATTTCATGGAAAAGCTCTATCAATTGAACAGTATAAGAAAGCTATAACTGAGCTTAATATTGATGATGATCTAGATAAATATTACAAATTACGTCAACAAATAACCCCTATAAAAGGAAAGGTAGATATATCACTCAAAGAAAGAGATAAAAAAATAGAAAAGGAATTAAAAAGAACTTATAAAATTAACATCAATTTTGGAACACCGCAAACATATTATAAAGATGATGAGCTTGACAATAGAACTGCTTTTGGAAATGTTTTAAAAAACTTTGCAGAATTAAACTGCAAAAAATCTCTTATTTATGAAAATTCTTCTAACTTTAATAAATCCCCTATTTCACCAATTGCTGTTTTTGATTGTGACCTTGCAACTTCAGTTAAAACTGATAAATTTGCATCAATATGCCCAAATAACTTTTTCGAGGGAGGTATCCAGGAACATAACACTGCTACTATTGCAGGTGCATTATCAACACAGAATATTCTTACATTCTTTGCAGATTTTGGAGTTTTTGGAATAGATGAAACATACAATCAACATAGACTAAACGATATAAATCAAACGAACTTAAAATTAATTACTACTCATTGTGGTTTAAACATTGGTGAAGATGGGAAAACTCATCAGTGCATAGATTATCTTGGTGTTATGAGAAATTTATATAATTTCAGTATAATTATTCCAGCTGATCCAAATCAGACAGACAGAGTAATTAGATATATTTCAAAAACTCCAGGAAATTTTTTAGTAGCAATGGGTAGAAGCAAAGTTCCAGTTATATTAAAAGATGATAAAAGTCCTTTTTTTGCTGACGATTATAAATTTGAATATGGAAAAGCAGATTTAATAAGAGATGGAGATAGAGCAACTATAATTTCTATGGGATTTATGCTTCATCGTGCCATAAGGGCATGGGAGATATTAAAAAACAAGGGATATCTGGTTAGAGTATTAAATGTTTCCTGTCCAACTAATATTGATGAGAAAATTATTGATGAATGTATTAATATGGGACCAATAGTTACATATGAAGATCACAATATTCAAACTGGTCTTGGTAATATCATAGCGGATTACATTGCTCAATCTGGAAAAAGAATAAGATTTAAAAAAATGGGTATAGGTAGCTATGGATTATCCGGTGATCCAGAAGACCTTTTTGAAATTCAGGGATTATCAATTGAAAATCTTGTTAATTCAGTAATTAAAGAGATATAAAGAGAAGATTAATTTATGTATAAAAATTGGAAGATAGTTCATATAACAAATGGTTTGCCTCAAGCAAATATTATAAAAACTAGACTTGAATCAGAAGGAATAGATGTTCAACTAGTTTATGAAGCTATTTCAGAAATTTTTGGTTTAACTGCTAATGGTTTGGGTGAGGTAAAAATATTAGTAAAAGAAAAAGATTTTAATATCGCTAAAGCTATATTCAATAATAAATTAGATTTTGAAGACACGAGCAATTAACAAACTAAAAATTATGCGTGAAATTTTTTCCTTAAAAACCTAATTTTAACCTTTCTTTATTTTTACATCATATGCTTTAAATTAAGAAATTTTTGATATTTGATCCAGTGCACTATCACAATTTCTCTATTTTCACAGCACATACTTTAAGTTCGGGAATTTTTGAGACTTCATCTAATGCGCTTATTGTAAGTATGTTTGCATTTGACTCAGCGAAGTGAAACGTAGTAAATAAGACTCCAGGTTGTGTCCTCTCTGTTATATTTGCTTTTATTTCAATCTCACCTCTTCTTGATATAACTCTTACTATCTCTCCAACTTTAATATTTAACTTCATTGCATCTTCTGGATTTATCTCCACAACATTTTCCGGATATATTGTGCTCAGTCCTTTTGACCTTCTTGTCATTTCCCCTGTATGCCAGTGATAAATCACTCTTCCAGTTGTTAGTATAAATGGATATTCTTTATCTGGTAATTCCTCTGGTGGAAGATGATCTACAGCAGTAAATCTTCCTAATCCCCTTGAAAATTTTCCAACATGTAAAATTACTGTGCCCGGATGTTCCTTATCTGGACATGGCCACTGAATTCCTTTAGCATCTAATCTCTCATATGACACTCCACTATATATTGGAGTAACTTTTACTATTTCATCCATTATTTCTTTTGTTGAATTGTAATTCATTATATATCCCATTTTAGTAGATAGCTCACAGATTATCTGCCAGTCTGTTTTACTATCACCAATTGGATTGATAGCTTTTCTTAATAACTGAACTCTTCTTTCTGTATTTGTATATGTTCCTTCTTTTTCAGCAAATGAAGCACTGGGTAATACGACATCAGCTAATTTTGCCGTTTCACTTAAGAATATATCCTGAACTACTAAAATTTCTAAGCTTTCCAAACATTTTCTTACATGATTTACATCTGGATCGCTCACCATTGGATTCTCACCCATTATATACATAGCTTTAATTTTTCCCTTTTCTGCTTCGTTCATCATCTCGACAACTGTAAGACCTGGTTCTTTATCAAGTTTTACTCCCCAAAATTTTTCAAACTTATTTTGATTTCCTTCACTTGCAACACTTTGGTATCCGGGATATACATTTGGAAGAGCACCCAGATCACACGCACCTTGAACGTTGTTTTGACCCCTTAATGGATTGACACCACCGCCTGGTATTCCCATATTTCCTAATAACATCTGTAAATTTGCACATGAAAGAACATTTAGATGACCACTAATATGCTGTGTTATTCCCATCGAATATATTAAAGATGCTGGTTTGTTATTTGCTAATATCTTTGCTGCTCTTATGATATCATCAGCTGGTACTCCTGTTATCTCTTCTACTATCTTTGGTTCATATTTAGAAACTGTTTCTTTCAGTTCCTCAAATCCTTCTGTTCTTTTCTCAACAAACTCCTTATCCCAGAGGTCTTCTTCAATGATTACATTCATGAGACCATTTAAAAGAGCAACATCGGTCCCGGGTATTTGTTTAAGATGAATCATTGCCATATTTGTGATATCTATCTCCCTTGGGTCAGCAACAACTAATTTTACACCTTCTCTAACTGCCTTTCTTATCTTTATTCCTATAACCGGGTGCTGTTCTGTAGTATTAGAACCTATAATAAGATATGCCTTCGCTTTCGTTGTAATATCTTCTATGGAGTTTGTCATGGCTCCACTTCCAAATGCTGTTGCCAGACCTGTAACAGTTGGAGCATGACAAAGACGAGCACAATGATCAATATTATTAGTTCCTAAAACAGCTCTTGTAAATTTCTGTAAGAGATAGTTCTCCTCATTTGTACATTTTGCTGATGAGAGAACAGCAAAAGCATCAGAACCCTCTATTTTTCTAATCTCTAAAAATTTGTTTGCAATATAATCTAATGCTTCACCCCAGCTTATCTTTTTAAATTTACCATTTCTCTTCATAAGTGGTGTCTTTAATCTATCTGGATGGTTTACAAAATCAAAACCAAACCTTCCCTTCACACAAAGAGCTATCCCATTAACTGGGCTCTCTGGATTTGATGTAACTTTTACTATTTTTTCATCTTTTACATTTAAATCAAATCTACAACCGACTCCACAATAAGGACAGACCGTATTAATTTTTTTAAATTCCCATTCCCTTCCCATACCGGTAGAAATTTTTGGAGTTAATGCTCCAACTGGACAAACAGCAACGCATTGTCCACAGAATTCACATGTAGAATCTTGAAGTGGTAAATCAAAGTCAGCTATTATTTTTGTATCAAAACCTCTATTAGTTACACCAAGAACTCTTCTATTTTGAATTTCCTCACAAACTCTAATACAACGTCTACATAATATACACTTATTTAAATCTCTTATAATAAATGGGTTTGTTTCATCTATCGGATAATTCGTCCTTCTTCCCTTAAATTCGCTTTCCTTTATACCAAATTCATATGCTAAATCTTGTAGTTCACAATTACCAGCAATATCGCAGGTCATACAATCTAATGGATGATTCGAAATTATCAAATCAAGTGATACTCTCCTTGCTTCTAAAACTTTAGGAGTATTTGTAAATATCACCATTTTATCCCTCACCTTAAATGAACAGGCTGGTTGTAAAACTTTTTCTCTCTCTACTTCCACTAAACAAATTCTACACACAGATTGTGGGGTGAGAGCTGGATGATAACATAAAGTTGGTATATATATTCCCTCTTTTTTAGCAACATCTAAAATTGTGCTACCTTCTTCAGCTTTTATGGAGCAACTGTCTATAGTAATATTTATTTCAGACATATATTGTTCCTCTAATCACAAATATAGTTATTATCCTTAATTATTATTTACATTCCTCTTAGTTATATTCTAAAAATTCTTTTTGTATTAACGATTTTAATCAATTTTAAAGATATTTTTTAATCTTTATATATGGGTATATATCAAATTTATATCTTTTCTGTTTTTAAAAATTTTTAAATTACATAAATAGCATCGAATTTACAGACATCTCTACAAACACCACATTTTATACAAAGTCTTTTATCTATTTTGTGTGGTTTTTTCTTCTCACCAGATATTGCATTTTGAGGACACTTCTTTAAACAACGTGTGCAACCTGTGCATTTTTTTTCATCAATATGGTAGGTTATTAAAGCTTCACATTCCCCTGCTGGACATCTCTTATCAACAATGTGTGCAATGTATTCATCTTTAAAATATCTCAAGGTTGAAAGTACAGGATTTGGAGTTAGCTGCCCAAGAGCACAAAGTGAGCCTTGATTCATAACTCTTGATAGTTTCTCCAACTTTTTTAAATCCTCTAATTTACCCTCACCATCTGTTATCCTAGTAAGAATCTCCAACATCCTTTCTCCACCTAACCTACAAGGAACACACTGACCACAACTTTCATCACTCGCAAATTGTAAAAAGTATTTTGCAAATTCAACCATACAAGTCTCATTGTCTACAACTATCATTCCTCCTGAACCCATTATTGCACCAGCTTCTGTTATTGGTTCATAATCTATTGGTAAATCCAATTTTTCTGCAGGTAAACAGCCCCCTAATGGTCCGCCTATTTGAACAGCTTTAAAATTCTTATCCAGTGGTACTCCCCCACCAATATCAAATACAAGCTCTCTGATACTCATACCAATTGGCACTTCAACAAGTCCTGTTGATATAACCTTACCAGTTAAAGCAAAAACCATAGTTCCTTTGCTTCTTTCTGTTCCTATAGAAGAAAACCAGTCCGCACCATTTAAGATTATCTGTGGAATATATGAATAACTTTTAACATTATTAATATTTGTTGGTTTACCCCATAGTCCTGAATTTGCTGGGAATGGTGGTCGAGGTCTTGGTTCACCTCTCCTTCCCTCAATTGATGCCAAAAGAGCTGTTTCTTCACCACAGACAAAAGCTCCTGCACCTTGTTTTATTTTTATATCAAAACTAAAATTTGATCCCAGAATATTCTTCCCAATTAATCTAGCTTCTTTCGCCTGCTTAATAGCAATTTTTAATCTTTTAATTGCTAAGGGGTATTCAGCACGACAATAAATATATCCTTCTTTTGCTCCTATTGAGTATCCTGCAATTAACATCCCTTCTAATAAGCTATGAGGATCTCCTTCAATTAGACTTCTATCCATAAATGCTCCCGGATCACCCTCATCAGCATTGCCTACTATATATTTTGGCTCACCATTTGCTTTTTTAGTGAATTCCCATTTTAACCCAGTTGGAAATCCTGCTCCACCCCTACCTCTTAAACCAGATTTTTTTATTTCATTAATGATTTGAAATGGAGACATATCAAGAATTGCTTTTCTTAATGCTAAATATCCTTCTCTTTTAATATATTCTTTAATATTTTCTGGGTTAATAACCCCGCAATTTCTTAGTAATATCCTTTTTTGGTATTTGTAGAAAGGTATATCTTTG
>JAHJRV010000072.1 GCA_018830725.1 Actinomycetota bacterium
CTTCTTTGGAAATAATAGTTTTTCCACCAATACTCTGGTAAAGTTCAGGTGCAGCATAAATTTCTGTTCTTGCCTGACCGGTCATATGTTTGGATAATCCTTCATCAAGCATTGATGAAATACCAAAGTCACCAATCAAAATATCTGTTCCATCAGGATTCTTAAAAAATATATTCTCGGGCTTCAGATCCCTATGTATTATACCTTTGGAGTGGCAAAAGTTAAGTGCATTAACTACTTCCTTCACTATTTGTTTTATTCTGGTTATGTCCTTGATTGGTATGTATTTATATGTCCCATCTTCTTTTACATCCATTAAACTTCCACCTGCTGCATACTCTAAAACTTCAAAAAACCTATCACAGTAATAACCATAATCAATAAGGTCAACTGTATCATCGTGGTGCAACCCTTTTAATTGCTTCAGGAGACTATCTTTCGGCTTAAAGTTTGGGAAATAATACTTAAAGACATATTTCTGATTTTCTTTTTCTGCTAAATAAACCTCTGCTTCTCCGGTAGACTTTGCAATAACTTTTAATATTTTGTAGTTCTCATCATTGAGAACTATATCACTACCAGGAGTGGACATACCTGATGAAATAATCTGTGGCTGGGGTGTTCCTGGTACAATACCAGAAGAAATTACTGGTTGAGTATCCCTTTGTGTTCCTGTACCTGAGGGTGTAACTCCTGACGAAATCACTGAACCATCATCCCGAATAGTTCCTTTGGTTTTCTCATTCATAATTTATCCTCCTCTATTTTTAATAGCAACTGTTTCAGTTTTTTGTAGATTCTCCTGTAAGTATTACCATAAATTGTTGGTCACAACTACCACCAAAAGATATTTTATAATCCCCTGAATCAATATAAAGCATAGCCCAAGTACCACATCCATTTTCATGATCAAATATTAGCTTTATAATATTTATTCCAAACATTAATGTTGCTCTATAAGATGTACGTCCACCGGTCCCATGATTTATATAACCTATGATAATTAGGGCATTCTTTACCTTCTTTTTCCTCTTCTGAAGGATAGGTCGTTCTTTTCTTTTCTTCTGCTTCTTTCTTTTTATTTCGATATTCCATAAAATTTTTTGTTTAAATTAAATAAATTTTTTCTATTTTTTCCCTTAATTACTCCACAAATATAACTTCCGATACATCCTGAACTTTTTTGTACACAATATGCTCGTACTTGTCACCTAATAAGTAAACGCAACATTAACTTCGCACAATTTTATTTTTAGGATTTAAATATAGAAATAACAATCGTCTTTTATAATCTATCTCCTCCACAGGTTATTATTTCTTCATATTTATCGGCATTTTGTGCCACATTTCTTATTTTGTCAACAACTTCATCCAAATCTGCAGTAGCAATAAGTTGCTCTCCAACTATTGCAAGACGCGGCACTTCCCCTTGACCATCCCTCAGATCAAAATCAAGAATAGTAGTGGCTACCCCGCGCATTGATAGATTATCTCTCAATAAAATAATCGCTACCTTCAAATTAAGTGCTGTTGCCACACCAAAGAAAGAAATAAACCTCAGATAGTCCTTCGTATCTATTACTACCGAAAGAACAGTCTGCTCTCTGTTATTTTCAAGAGGGACAATCATCATAAAAAATCTGTCATCCTCGCCAATCTTTTTTAACTCACATCCTAATTTTCTTGCCGCTGCTTCTAATAATTCTTTTACACTCATTAGTTTTTCCTTTTTAAAAGTGGTAGTTTTACCCTGTGATTGGTTTAATTCATCCGCTTTCACCTCTTTAGCTCCCTTTTCTATGAGATACTTCACTATATCTGTATATCCTTTTTCAGAAGCAATCATTAAAGCAGTTCTACCGTCATTGCTTTTCGCATTAACATCCGCTCCTTTCTCTATAGCTGCTTTTAATACGAGCAGGTTACCTTCTCTTGCTGCATCCAATAAAACTTCATTTAAGTCCATAACTCCCTGCTTTTTACCCTTTTAGTTCTTTATCCATGTCGCAACTGCTTATTCTGATTTGGTACCGCAGACTCTACAATTCCCATAAGCATCATAGTGGCAATCTTTTGCAACACCAAATTTTGACTATTTGTTATATAGAACGCTTCTGCCTTCCGCATCACATCGCCAGCAGAGGATGCCTTGCCAATAAATGTAACAAGCAAACTTATAAGAAATCACTGTTTTTTTACTGCATATGTTTAACTGTGCGGGCATAGCGTCATATGTTCTATTGATACCACGCCTACTACAGTTCTCTAAGTTTTCTATTTTACAAACACCACCATGTTGTAACTAAACGTTTGTGGTTTACCACCAAAAAAACAACCACCCTTTTCTGTTACAGATACTTGACCAATTTGTACCAGTTGCCATCCTTGGGAAGCATATTTATTGAGTATGCTTTCAATTGTACTAGCAGCTGCTTGCGTTTCTCCCGTTTTAACGACAAGGTCGGCTGGCAAAAATTCTACTTTGTACTGTGCCATATTCTTTTCACCTCCCCTCTTTGTCAAATTTTGTCCGACGATAATCTGAAACTATAGAACAAATTTTCTGTAATCCTATTTCCAGGAACAATCATTATGGATAATCAATACCCCCATTAGGTGGATGGCAACGGAATACCCTTCTTATTCCTTTTATAATACCTTTTACAATACCATATTTTTCAATAGATAAAATCATATATTCAGAACAAGTTGGCTTAAAACGACAAGGTGAGTCATTTTTCCATGATGATAATTTTTGATATACCTTAACTAAAAAAATGAAAAACCTTCTCATTGATTTCATTCCTTGCCTTGCTCCATTGGTCAGGCTTCATGAAGACAAACATAGCTTGCTTTTGATAACCATAATCTTCCCAAATTTTAACCGGTCTGTCATAAGCTTTATCAAGCAGGTTTCGAGTATTCCTTGGCTTTTACAACGTACTGGTATCCTGATTTCTCAATAAATTCTGCGATCTCTTCGCTTTCATAACCGCTGTCCATTCTAAAAAACGATGTTGTCCACTTCATCTCGGAGGTTTGCAATGATTTCTTTTATCATTTCGGCAGCACCATTAGAGGTGTATGTATTTCCAGAACGCATAAAGCCTGTAATATAAGCCTTTAATTCATCACAAAATGCCATCAGAATGTTGTAACAATTATTCCCCTTGTGATGAGGATTGTATCCTTTAACGGCTCCTCCTGATTCCCTTCAACATTAACTACTCTACTTTTAACAAAAGAGACCTTTCCAGCTTATCTGCACCTACAAAACCGCCACAAATCAAAGTTTTTAAGTGGTTCATCTTTATTTCTTCGTGCTTTCATTGTCAAAGACCAAAATTTCGGCAATTGCTTGAAATGTTCTTTGTTCCTCTGTATAATTAAGGAGTAGTAAAACTCCTGCATTTGAGGTAAGGTTTGTTGCTGTGAATTCAATCTTATCAATCATGCCATTAAGTGCTCCTTTTCTTTGGGTTTTTAGTAGGCTCAAGACCACTAATTATACCACTTTGAGGGCATTTTTTGTATATATTTGCTTCACCTTTTGGGTGAAAAGTTGAATTCTTTGTGAGCCTTATATATCAATGGGTTAAGCCTGTTTTCTAAAGGCTCATGCAGATTCTCGGATAAATATAAATAGAACTTATTCACATATACCCATAAAAAAATTATTTTAAGTTTTTAATTATATCTGGTAATTAATTTCATGTTTTTATTTATTATTTATTTTAATGGCTTTTTACAAAGCGGACAAGTACTCAATACACTTCCAAATCCCATAAAACCTACACCTGCATAAACACAATTTTTACAAATAAAGTGCCCATTTACACAAGTTTTACCACCTTGTACATCTTTTTCTTTCCCACAGCTAGAACATATTCTTTTTGACATTTTAACATCCTCCATTTATTATTTTTATTTTCAATTATAGCAAGTAAAAAAGATTTTAAAGGTATATTTAAAAAAATAGGATTTAATACAAATTAATGCTAAATATTTTTTCAAAAAAATGGGAAACCAGTTTTTGTAACCATATAATGTTAATAAGATTTAAATAATTGTTTTTATATCATAGATTGGTTCTTTATATTAACTCAATTACGAAAACACGTTGGGGGCTGGAAGTATTAGACGCCTTATGAAAATTTAGCAAAAGTTATTGAATCACTGAGCTAATACAACGTCCCCCTGTTGCTTTTCAGCAGTACTATTTATTTACTGCTTAAAATTAAAACTCATTTTTTTTATAGAACAAAGTTAAAAGAAAAGTATATAATACTAAAGGATTTAAAAATAAAACAAGATCTATTTTCAACATCTGACATATTATAATTTCTTAAAATATGTTAAAGAACCGTTTCCAGCCATGGTCTATCCCATGCTGGTAATAAAGTAACCTATCCCCTTTCTTTCTTCCTAACATTTAGGATTAACAAAGCCGGCAGGATAGCTTGAGATATTGAAATAATCGTCTGCCGATTTTCTGAAAGGTATCAACACTAGTCCGTTATTAACCAAAATGTCCATCATGTTTTTACTACACAGAGCCTTTTCCTTTGCACACTCCACATTTAACCACTCCAGAACCTTCACAATTTTTGCAGGTATAAGTGGAGCCAAAGATAGGTACTATCCGACCTTGCCCCTTGCAGGTAGGACATTTGACTGAGCCTTTACCATTACAAGTTTTACATGTAGCCATAGTATTTTTTCTCCTTTCTTTATTTAGAATTCAATCACTTCTTCGCCACCGAAAGTTGCCATTACCTAACTACCGAAACATGTGTCAGGGGACGGTTCTTTGACACACTTTAATTCTCGCTGTTATACCCCGCAGATTAATACCCAATATTTTAGCTGTCTTCCTGATGGAGAGATTATATTTACTTTTTATATTTAATATTAAATTATTCCTATAATGCTTATTTTACTTTTTTGGGAAAACGGGACCTGTTGTTAATGCTCAGTAATTAAGTAACTTATTTGGTATATTTATACCACCAAAAGAGGTATTTAATTATGCAACTTAATCAATGGACTATTGTAAAAACATAGAAGCCTATTCTGGCATAATATGAAAAGATAAAGAATAAGGTCTTAGGCTTTCCCGTTTGATATATTGTAATTTCTTAAAATATAACAAAAAAGTACGGAAAAAATTATTATAAAACCCTTCTTTTTTGTGAAAAGTGTTTTATTTTTATTCAACTGTAATTATTACTCCCTTTCTTTCCATTCCTTCCATTCGAGATTGGTTAGTTCCGGTATTTGGATGAGTTCTTGTGGTTTTTTAAATTTTCCGAGTTCTTCTCTTAGGGTAATTACCTTTTAGGAATTTAGAAAGACTTTAGAATTTTGAAATTCTTGAAATTTTTAAAAATTATTATATATTTAAGTGTGGCAGAAACTGTCCCCTGTCATATTATATACTTTGTTATATTACAAGACCTGAACTTCCCATCTGAAAAATCAAGATAATTTTAAACTTTTTTATGCAACTTTTTTTAACTCTTTTCTAAC
>JAHJRV010000073.1 GCA_018830725.1 Actinomycetota bacterium
ATAAGGAAAACTATTGCTGAGAGAATGTATAAAAGCATAAGTGAAATTCCCCATTTTACTCTTTATGTTGAAATTGATATAAGTAATCTAGAGAGTTTAAAAGATAAGTTAAATAAAGAAATAGAGGGAAAAAAGATTTCATATACTGATTTAATAGTTAAAGCAACAGCACTATCATTAGAGAAATACCCAATTTTAAATTCTACTCTAAAGGATGATAAAGTAATTATTTTTAAAGATATTAATGTTGGTCTTGCTACTTCTATGGAAGATGGTTTAATTGTTCCAGTAATCTTTAATGCAAATAAATTATCATTAGAGGAAATTGCTGATAAAAGGGTTGATCTTGTAAATCGTGCAGGGGAAAATAAACTTGAACTCGATGACGTATCAGGTTCAACATTTACTATTACAAATTTAGGGATGTTTGAAATAGATTATTTTTCTCCTATAATAAATTTTCCTGAAGCAGGTATATTATCAGTTGGAGCAATAACAAAAAAACCAATTGTAGATAAAGAGGGAAAGATTACAGCAGAACCAATGATGAAATTGGGATTAACTTTGGATCACAGGGTATTAGATGGTGTGACAGGAGCAAAATTTCTACAATATTTACGAAAAATTCTTCAAGAGCCTAATAAATTAGTTTAAATAATCTTCTCCTGCTATAATTATGGGGAAAGTGCTTGTCAGTTTTCAAATCTTTGAATTATTAAATTAAATATTTTATTAGACCAAATATTTGAGGTGAATTTATGACTAAAAAAACCAAAACTATTTTACATTGTATTGAATGCGGAGAAGAAACAACCCATACAATAAATTATCTTGGAGATCATATAAGAGGTATACAATGTGATAAATGTAATAGTAAAGTTGAATTGGATAGAAGAGAACTGATGACAGTTTTTACAGAGGATTTTATAGATAGGGTTTTAACAAAACCAAAAAGACTAACAGTAGAACTTGTTAAAGTTATCGCCCCGCTAATACCCTTTCTGCCAAAAAGATTAATGAAAGAACCACGAAAAGTATTAAAAGATGTTTTTAGAGCAGTAAAAGGGGAGAATGAAAAGGAAGCTACAGAAAAAAAGTAAGGAAATAATGTGAACTTTGAGTAGATATATTTCCCTGTTTATTTATCCTCTCTTCTGGTGAGAGCATGTAGGTAGAGGTGGAAGGTGCAGATACTTAAATTTAAAGAATACTTTTAAATTCTTTTATAATATTTTTCTTCAATTTCTTCATATCTATTTCTTTATTTAATACCTCTTTCATTGAAGTTATATCAACATCCTTTATTCCACAAGGAATTATGTAGGAAAAGGGGGTCAAATCATTATTAACATTTAGTGCAAAACCATGAGTGGTTATCCATTTTCTAATCCTGACTCCTATAGATGCAATCTTTTTATTCTTAACCCAAACTCCAATCAATTTTGGAATTATTTCTGCTTTTATTCCATACTCATTTAAGACATTTATGAGCACTTCTTCTAAACTTTTTACATACCACTTGACATCCTTTTTATAATATCTGAGATTTAAAATAGGATACCCAACCAATTGTCCTGGTCCATGATATGTAACATCTCCTCCTCTATCAGTGTGGTATACTGAAACCTCTTTATTTTTTAATGCATCTTCATTAAACAAAATATTTAAACTATTTCCACTTTTTCCAATAGTTATTACCGGATAATGCTCAAGGAGAAGAAGGAAATCAGTTTTACCATTAAGAGATTTTTCTTCATAAAATCTTTGAAGTTTTAAACCTTCTTTATATTCAATTAATTTTTTAAAATCTATAACCTTAAGCTCTCTCATAATATTTTAGTATTTTATATCACAATTATTGTACAATTTTCCTTATGAGGTTATATTATATTTGTTATTGTAAATTTTGGTTTAATTTTTTTATTCCTCTTTCTAATATTTTAATAAAAACATGTCTTTTTTTAAACTTTTTAAAGTTTTATATAAAGTTAAAAGAGCAGTTTTGTCACTGCTCTTTTTATGTTAATACATAAGTTCTAAGACTTATTTTATGTGATGCTTTTTTGTCCTATCTCTTTCATTAGTTTCTTAAAGTCGCGTTATTGGCAACAACCGCTTTTTTCCTCGTCACGCATTACTTTTCGCACTTTCTCGACCAGCTCTTTAGAAATCTCTGTCAGGTTGTGTACATTTTTTGCATGTTCTGCTACCTTCTGTAGAACCTCTTCTTCTGTTTCAGCACGGACTACACCATCGCAGTCCATACCAACGTCTCTACAATATACAACTTTCGTCATTTTTAACCTCCTAAAATAGTTTAAATAGTTTAATATAACTAAAATAATTATAATTTACTTAAGATATTCTGTCAAATGTTTGTTAGATTTTTATACATACTTTAGAATAATATTTTCTATTTAAAAAATGAGAACAGTTTTGATCCCACTACTTTTATAATTTTATTGCGTATTTAGTGTGCGATTCATTTTTAAAAATATCTTATAAGTTGTCTTATAATATGAGTTAAATAATTCAATCCTAAACCTAATTCTGACCACCTTTTTAATGGATTACACTAAATCATAATCAAATGATAAAATTAGTAAAACAAGACTTCTTAGTAATTGATATTAATTCATATTGATATCTTCTTATATAATATATATAAATAAATTAGGTTTTACTGTTCATGAATTGTTTGTGAATTTTATTCACAGGTTACTGTCAATGAACTTATTTGCTAATTCAATTAGAAATTAATATTTCAAATTCAGATAATTGGGAGGATTGATGGAGAAAAATGTAAAGGTTATTTTATGGGGACTTGGAAATATGGGATCAATAATAGCCAAGGAATTGTTTAAAAAAGAGGGAGTAGAAATAGTTGGTGCCATAGCCCGAAGAAAGGAGAAAGAGGGTAAGGATTTAGGTAGATTATTAAATTTTGATAAAGAATTGGGTATCCGGGTTACTAATGACGCAAAATCTCTATTTGAAACTACCAAAGCTGATATTTTACTTCATTGTACTACTTCATTTGTTGAACAGGTTTATCATCAGATTAAACTTGCCTTAGAAAAGAGAATAAATGTTATCACAATTGCAGAAGAGATGTATAATCCATGGATAAAAAATCAAGAGTTAGCTGAAAAAATTGATAATTTAGCAAAAATAAATAATGTAACTGTTTTAGGAACTGGTATTAATCCTGGTTTTGTATTGGATACGTTAATCCTTGCATTAACTGGAGTATGTTTAGAGGTTAATGAAATTAGAGCTTCAAGAATAAATGATCTATCTCCATATGGTCCAACTGTGATGAAAACCCAGGGGGTAGGAATAACTGTTGGTGAATTTGAAAAAGGAATTACTGACGGTACAATTGTTGGTCATATTGGTTTTTTGGAATCTGTAAGCACAATTGCAAAATATTTAGGGTGGAAACTTGATGAGATAAAGCAGACAAGAGAGCCTATAATATCAAATGTTTTAAGAAAAACTTCGCATGTTTTAGTAAAACCTGGTATGGTAGCGGGTTGCAATCACAAAGCTTATGGAATAAAAAATGGTAAAGCATTTATAACTTTGGAACATCCCCAACAGATCCTGCCTGAATTAGAAGGTATAGAAACGGGAGATTACATAAAAATAAAGGGTAAACCTGAAATTAATTTATCTATCAAACCAGAAATACGAGGGGGAGTGGGAACTGTAGCAATTGCAGTAAACATGATTCCACACGTAATAAATTCAACCCCAGGATTAAAAAGTATGATGGATATGCCTTTCTGTCACGCCATTTTGTCAGACTATAGAGAATGGTGTCAGGTCTTGACATAGGACATATTATTCAGATTAATTGTATATAAAATATATAAAAATTAAAAATATAATAAGAATTTGATTAATAATAAATAAGATATTTCAAACTTAAAAATTTCATACTTAAAATAATATATATGAACTTATATTTTAATTTTTAAATGTAGATTATAAAGAGATATTTAGAATGTAAGTATAGGAAAGGAGAAAAATAATGTCATATGCAAAAAAGGGAGATTGGGTTCAAATAAGCAGAATCATTCTTCCTCCGGGAAAGAGAGCTCCACAAGTTCCTGAGGAAACTCAAAGAGTTCCTCTAAAAGAAATGGTAAAAGGGTTTCTATTAAATGATGCAGAAAAGGGTGATAAGGTAAGAATAAGAACTGTTATAGGAAGGGAAATAGTAGGGAAGTTAAAAACAAAAAATCCTGTATATCAGCATAATTTTGGAGAACCTGTTCCTGGACTGTTATCTATTGGTAAGGATCTGTGGAAGATTATAGGAAGAAGTAGGAAAGAGGAAAAAAATGGATAAAAAAGCAACTGATTATAATTCTGTGATGAGTAGGAAGAGCAAGATTATAAAAGCAGCACTTGGTTTAGATTATGACCAATTTGAACTTCCTGGAATTGGCTTTGATTATGAAAGTATGATGGAAAAAGCAGGATACTCTTTAGAAGAGGTAATTAAGATACAAAAACAGACAAATGTTGGTAATACACCACTGATTGAAGTAAAAAATATTAATCTTTTAGTTAAGAAACTTTCAAAACCTGGATATGGAGCTAAAATTTTAGTTAAGGATGAAGCTGCAAATCCCTCAGGAAGTTTCAAGGATAGAAGAGCCTCAGTGTCTGTTTATCATGCTAAAAAATTAGGTTATGAGGGGGTAATAGCTGCTACAAGTGGTAATTATGGAGCAGCTGTTGCATCACAAGCAAATAAGAGGGGATTAAAATGTATAATAGTTCAGGAGACTTATGACTCAAGAGGATTTGGTCAGCCAGAGATAGTTGAAAAGGGAAGAGCTTGTGAGTCATATGGAGCAGAGGTTCATCAATTAACTGTTGGTCCAGAATTATTCTATGTTTTTCTTCTCCTTCTTGAAGAAACTGGATATTTCAATGCTTCACTTTACACTCCTTTTGGAGTTGCAGGGATAGAAACCTTGGGATATGAAGTGGCAATGGATGTAAAAGCTAAATATGGAAAATTTCCTGAAGCTGTTATTGTAACCCATGCTGGTGGTGGTAATGTTACTGGAACAGCAAGGGGACTTTTAAAAGCAGGTGCAGAAAGTACTGAAGTAATAGCTGCAAGTGTTGATTTAACAGGACTTCATATGGCTAGCGATTTAGACTTTAATAGGAAGTCATTTACAACTGGACATACAGGATTTGGGTTTCCCTTCGCTACATGGCCTGATAGGGCTGATGTTCCACGAAATGCAGCAAGAGCTTTAAGATATATGGACAGATATGTTACTGTAACTCAGGGAGAAGTTTTTTATGTTACAGAAATGTTAGCTCAACTTGAAGGTATAGAGAGAGGACCTGCTGGAAACTGTTCACTTGCTGCAGCAGTTTCTATTGCCAAAGAGATGCTAGATGATAATATAATTGTGGTTCAAGAAACTGAATATACTGGTGCTGGTAAACATCCTACTGCTCAGCTTACATTTGCTAAAAAACAAGGTATAGAAATATACAGAGGTGATCCAAAAGAAAATATACCTGGTAGAAAGATAGTTATTCCAGAACAATCAAATCAGATAAAAGCTAAAGAAGTAAATTTAGATAGAATAAGAAAATCTTATTTAAAAAATACATTAGAAAAAAATAACATTAAACCAAAAGATCTTACCGAGCAAGATTTAAACTTCTTAGCAGAAGAAACCAACACCAATGCTGGTTACATAAAAGAATTATTAAAAGAATTAAAATAAATAATTATATATGGAATTTAAAATTAATTTAATCTCTTCCTCTTTTATTAATTCTTTGAAAAAGGATTACTCAAGGAATTTATGTAAAAATTATTACGATAACTAAAAGATTAAAACTTGAAATTGTTGTAGATTTATACTACAATTGTTGTGTATTTATACTACAATTATTGTGAAAGGAAAAAATGATTATGATGAATTTTTTGGGAATATCAAAGTCTAATTTAAGACGAAAAATATTGTCTTATTTTTTTACTAATCCTGATTCTAATCTATATTTAAGGGAAATCGCAAATATTATAAACGAAGACCCAGGCAATTTATCGAGAGAACTTTCTAGATTAGAAAATGAAGGAATTTTTAAGTCAATTAAACGTGGAAATCAGAAATATTTTTATCTAAATAAAGAATACCCTCTTTATAAAGAATTAAAAAGTATAGTATTTAAGACTATAGGTATTAAAGGTGGTATAAAAAAAATATTTGAAAAAATTGGTGATGTTAAGCTTGTCTTTATTTATGGATCTTATGCCAAATCAAAAGAAAATTATTTATCAGATGTTGATCTTATAATTATCGGTAGTCCAGATGAAGATAAGCTGATTATAGAATTAGATAGATTGGAAAACCAGTTGAAACGAGAGATAAATTACAAAATTTATACCATGAGTGAAATTAAAAAAGAGATTAAAGAAAAAGAACCTTTCATTTTGGAAATTTTGAAAGACAAGAAAATTATAGTTATAGGGGATGAGCATGAATTACAAAAGATTGCTGAAGGATAAACTTATAAAAAGACAAAGACCAAATTTTAAACAGATAGCTTATCAATTAAAAAGATCTTTAAAAGATTTAGAAGCAGCAGAGGCTAATCTTAAGATTGATTTAACATGGTCATTCACTATTACTTATCATTCAATGCTTAGAGCAAGTAGAGCTTTGATGTATTCAAAAGGTTATTTACCAACATAAATGAAATCTCATAAAACAATTGTTGAATTTACTAAATTAATACTCAGTGATGAATATAAAAATCTTATAAGTAGATTTAACAGAATGAGAAGGTTAAGACATAATTTTATATATAATTCTAAAAATCACATAACCTATCGAGAAGCAAAATCATATTTAGAAACTGCTAAAAAATTAATTAAAGAAATTATCTTAATAGTAAAAAAGGAAAATCCACAAAAGGATTTGTTTTGAAATTATTTATGGAATTATAAGACTTAATTTGTTTTACAATTTCATTTGAATTCAATTTTTAAAAAGGAGTATTAGTTGCAGAGAGAGGATGATTTTAAAATAAGAAGGAAAAAGATAAAAGAACTTTCAG
>JAHJRV010000074.1 GCA_018830725.1 Actinomycetota bacterium
AACTCTCGAGCTTCATGCTTTTATTGATTTCTTTTATAATAGGGATAAGCATTTCTGTCTGTTTTGTAAATATCCTTTCGGCTTCATCGTGCGTTACACAATAAATTCGCCGCATGTTTTTATTCTTTGTGTTACTGTGTCTCATAATTCCCACCCCCTTTACTTAAAAAGTTTCATGGATAGATAACGCTCACCTGTATCAGGAAAGATTACAACTATAAGTTTTCCTTTGTTTTCATCCCTTTTAGCGACTTTTAGTGCAGCCCATGCTGCAGCTCCAGTAGAGATACCAACCAGTATGCCCTCTTCCTTAGCCAACCTTTGGGACATATTTATAGCATCCTCATCTTTGACCTGTATGATTTCATCAACTAAGTCTAATCTCAATACCTCTGGGACAAATCCCGCTCCTATACCCTGAATTTTATGTGGTCCTGGGCTTCCACCAGAAAGTACAGGTGAATTTGATGGCTCAACTGCAATTGCAAGAAATTCCGGCTTTCTGCTTTTTATTACCTCAGCTACACCTGTGATTGTCCCACCAGTTCCCACACCAGCTACCAAGATATCCACTTTACCATCTGTATCTCTCCAGATTTCCTCAGCAGTAGTCTTACGATGAATCTCAGGATTAGCAGGATTTTTAAACTGTTGAGGGATAAAGTATCTTGGATCTCTGGCAGCAAGATCCTCTGCTTTCTTGACTGCACCTTTCATTCCTTTTTCCCCTGGTGTTAGAATGAGTTCTGCACCAAATGCTTTGAGTAGTGCTCTTCGCTCAAGACTCATAGTATCAGGCATAGTAAGACATAATTTATAGCCTTTAGTAGCGCATACGAAGGCTAATGCTATTCCTGTATTTCCACTGGTAGGTTCAAGTATAATAGTATCTTCTTTTATTAGGTCTTCTCTTTCAGCTGCTTCAATCATTGATAGACCAATCCTGTCTTTCACTGAAGCCAGTGGGTTAGATAACTCCAACTTCGCTACAACTTCTGCCTCTATACCCTTGGTTATTCTATTTAGTCTCACCAAAGGTGTGTTTCCAATTAACCTTGTAACATTATCGAATATCTTAGACATATCTCCCTCCTTTCATTTTTATCCCTCTTTGTTATTAGTATATTCTCTTTATTTAAAAATAAATCTTATAGATACTTTCCTTAATGAATATGATGGGTCTTAATTTTTTCCTTAATTATCTTTGCAGGTGGTAAATATCTTTTTAACATTAAAGAAAGAGTTATAACTGTTACATCACTCATAGCCATTGCTAATCCTGCAAATTCAGGTCTAAAAGTAATTCCAGTAAATGGGTATAATAATCCTGCTGCTACAGGAATTAATGCAGTATTATAAGCAAATGCCCAAAATAGATTCCATTTGATTCTTGACATAACCTTATTACTTAATTGCACTGCTGCAACAGCATCCATAAGATCATCTTTTATAAGTACTATGTCTCCACTCTCTATTGCTACATCTGTGCCACTACCTATCGCTATACCAACATCTGCTTGTGTAAGTGCTATTGCATCATTAATACCATCACCTATAAAAGCAACTGTCTCTCCATTATCTTGTAGTTTTTTTACTTCATTAGCTTTATCCTGTGGTAATATTTCCGCTAATACCTTTTTTATTCCAATATGACTAGCGATTGTATTTGCAGTTTTTGCGTTGTCACCAGTAATCATAACAATATTAAAATTCATTTTTTCAAACTCTTTAATTGCATCTTTTGTTGTTTCCTTCAATGTATCAGCAATTGCAATAATGCCGGATATTTTGTTAGAAAGAGCAATGAGAATTACTGTTTTCCCCTCATACTCGAGTTGAGAAATATTTTTTTCAACTTCTTTAGGTACTGAAATATTTCTCTCTTTAAAAAGCATTCTATTTCCAATAATAATATCTTTTCCATTAACTTTTGCTATTACTCCTTTTCCTTCGAAAGTGTTAAATTTTTCACTCTTCACCAATTTAATATCTTCTTCCTTTACTTTTCTAACTATAGCTTCAGCTAATGGATGTTGCGAATTCTTCTCTACACTTGCAGTTAACTTTAATAGCTCTTTTTCATCAATTCCTATACCAATTATATCTGTAACTTCTGGCTTACCTTTAGTTAAAGTTCCTGTTTTATCAAATATTATTGTTTTTAAATTTTTAGATGTTTCAAGTACCTCACTATTTTTAATTAGAATTCCCAGTTCTGCACCACGACCAACACCTACTGTTACAGCAGTAGGAATTGCAAGACCAAGAGCACATGGGCAAGCAATGACAAGTACTGAAATAAATCGAGTTAGAGCAAACTGGAGAGAACTATTTAAAATAAAATACCACACTATGAAAGATATAATTGCTATTAAAAGTACGATAGGAATAAAATAACTCACAACTTTATCAGCAATTCTTTGAACTTTTGGTTTTGATCCCTGAGCTTCTTCAACCAGAGTTATTATCTGAGATAGAAAGGTATCTTTGCCAATTTTTTTAGCTTTAAATTTAATTACACTGTTTTTATTTATAGTGCCACCAACAACAGTGTCACCCTTTTTCTTCAATACTGGAATTGGTTCTCCAGAAATCATTGATTCATCAACATAACTAGAACCTTCAATTACTTTTCCATCAACTGCTATTTTTTCTCCTGGTTTTACAATTACAATATCATTTATTTGAACGTCTTCAATTGCTATTTCATTCTCCTCATTATTACGAATAACTGTTGCAGTTTTTGGCCGTAGACCTATTAGCTTTTTTATTGCTTCTGATGTTTTACCTTTTGCCTTTGCTTCTAAATATCTTCCAAAGGTAAGAAATGATGCTAACAAAATCGCTTCTTCATAAAATAAATATTCTTTTGAAAGCATAATTTCAAATGTTCCTAAAACACTAGATATAAATGCAACACCTATACCCATAGAATACATAACATCCATATTAAGATTTCTATTTTTAAGAGAACGGTAAGCTGCTCTGAATATAGGGTTACTGACATAAATGAATACTGGAGTAGTCAAAAGAAATAATAAATAAGGCATAAAAGATGGAAGTTGTATTGGTAGATACATGAGAATCATTAAAGGTATGCCTATAACAAAACCTATAATAAATCTTTTCGTCTTTTCTTTTAAATCTTTTTCTCTTGCTATCTTTTCTAAATCTTCAATTTCCTCCCCTTCTTTTCCAAGATATTGATATCCAGCTTCTTCAATAGTTTTTTTCATGTCAGTTACTGATATTATTCTTGGATTATAGGTAATGTATGCTTTCTCTACTCCAAGATTAACATTGACACTTATGATTCCATCTAAATTCTTTAGTGCTTTTTCAATAATTTTTACACATGTAGCACATGTCATACCCCCAATTTTAATGGTTGCTTTTTCATCCAATACTTCATAACCCGCATCTCTTACTGCTTTTTCTATATCAGCTATTCTTAATTTTGTAGAATCATATTCAACTGTACCAGTTTCATTTCCCAGATTTACTTTAATATCTGTAACACCGTCGAGATTGGATACAGATTTCTCAATTGTTCTTACACACGTGGCACATGTCATTCCAGTGATTTTGAGTTC
>JAHJRV010000075.1 GCA_018830725.1 Actinomycetota bacterium
CAATTTGTAATTTTTCCCCATATATACTATCTTTTTTAGAAATTCTTTCATCACCATGTTTTGCCAAATATGGCGACTTTATTTCTGCCCCAACAGGAAGCTTCTTTTTAGCAATTTTTAAAGCCTCCTGTTCAGAGTAAGCCTGCACAAATTCATCTATAAAATGTATTGCTCCTGTTTTACCCTCCTGAGTAACTTTCTCTTGGATTATTTCTGCATCTTTTGGTAGCAACCTCTTAGCATTCTCCAGTGCATTCTCCTTCGAAAATCCTTCTCCTTCTTTTATCTGAGGTGTGCCATCTTGCATTACATCTATGGCAATAACTTTTGCATCTGGTGGAACTATTTTATTTACTTTTTTCTTTGCCTCTTCAACTGTTGAAGCTTTAATTATAAGTGCTTCTTCTAGAATGTAGGGTTTTCCTGCAACAAGGGTAATAGGTGGTTTCATTTCTTCGATTTCATCAAGCGAAACATCAAATCCTGCAGCATCAAGGAATTTTTTTGTATAACTAGGACCAGTTCCTTTATAACCAACAGTAAATCCACCAAGAATATATCTTGCTCCATCTTTAAAAAGTACACGTATGTCATGATTTGCTACAATGTTTATCTCAACAGGTTTTCCATGTATTCGCATTAATTCCATAGCTTTTTGAAGTGATAAGTCAGGATATTGCGTGAAATAACTCCTTTCAGATTCTACAAAACCTGTTCCACTGCAAACAGGGCAGGTTCTATATTTAACCTCTCTAGTTGTTAATGACATACTAGCAAATACTCTCCCACTACCTTTACAGTTAATACACTTAACTTTAGCCATATTTCTTACTCCTTTTTACAAATTTTTTAATAAATATTTTAACTTATATGATAAATAAAATTATAAATTATTATTGTATTGATTTATTATTTCTTTATAAACCCTTTTACTCTTTCAAGTAGTATTTTGTCATCATCTTTCTTTAATCCAGCTGTATCAAGTTCAACATTCATAAATGTCCTAACAAATCCTCTTATTATCATATTCTTAGGTATTTTATTTCCAATTTAACTTGTCAATTACAGATTGTTTTTAAGGTTTTTATCATAACTTATTATTTATTTTATCCTAACAGCTATTTTTTCCAATTCATTCATGTAATTATTTAATTCAATAATTCCAGTAGGAGTAATTATAGTAGATAGCAAACCGGTAAATGCAGGTTTTCGTGTTTCAAAAACTAAGCGTTTAAGGCCATCTGATATCTGAGATTTAGTAATAGGATTATCATAACGGTCTAAGCCTGTTTTTAAAGCTCTTATAGCATCATTAATATTCCTGGAGATTATTGGAATCTGCTCTCTTACTGTACCTACTCCAGGACCAGTGACAAAAGCGTGAGTTTGATACTTTTTTGGTAATTCAGAGATTTTCGTTTTTAGATTCTGAAGTTCTTGAATTGTCCCAGATGTTTTGCTCTTGTCAAATATTCTATTAAATATTCCCATCTTTCTACCTCCTAAAACTTATATTTACCTTTTACATTTAATTATTTTTTATATGAAATATTTTATGCCTTATCTACAAAATTTTATTAAACTTGTTCTTGTTATATCCAATTATGTTTTTAAATAGATTTTCAACTATTTAGCTCCCACTTGGTTTTAACTTAGATAACATTGTATCCAATTTTTGGGGTTCATACCACTATTTAGGATCTTCATCCCACACTATAAAGAAATCTTTACCACATTTGTCACAAAGTACAGGCACAGCATATGCTCCCTTATCATCTTTCTGATGGTAATAAGGAACTCGTGGTCCATTGGCTGGTGCTGCTATTCCTTTATTTGTATGACCACAATAAACACAAGAACAAGGGATGAAAGAGACATTGATACCATAATATATTCTGGTAATTTCTGAGGTAATAGACTCATCTGAACCTTTAGCAATTTTACGACCAAGAACTCTACCTGCAAGACTTGAACGGTTAGGATTAGTATTTAAGCATTCCTGATAGATAGAA
>JAHJRV010000076.1 GCA_018830725.1 Actinomycetota bacterium
CCATTTCCATGAGTTATTTATTAAGTATATAGACACTATCTACAAGGAATTAAAGAACAGAGAAATTGCATTCACACGAGATGGATGTTTTAAAGAACCGATAAAATCTATCGCTCTTCCCCACGATCTATGGGAACTTTTTACCAATGATGATTTACATGAGATCTACAAAAATGAAAAATTTGTGATATCAGATGGATACAATAACTTTGAGAGTGAGAATTTATCTCTGTTGGGCATGGAAACGTTTGGATTAGATAATATAATCTCATTCTTCAAAAATAATAAGGGTATAATGAAGAAAGTTATGGGTCTAGATTGGTTTGTTTCGATTTATGTGTACATAAATGACAATTTTAGAGACTATGAGAAAGATGCTTTGAAGAATATACCATTTCTTTTATCTGAAACTGGAGAGCTTATTTACCCCGAAGATCCAAAAAAAATGGACAAACCAAGGCTAATTGCCAATCAATATATGAATAAAGAAACCTCATTTTTTTCTGAATTGTTCGGTAAAGATGAGCTAATATTCCTCCATAAGAAATTTAGAATATCTGGAAGTCAGAAGAGGAAAAAGAAATACGATCGCCGACTTGATAAGGTGCAACAATTATTTGAGCTTCTTGGTGTAATTAGAACGGTTGAAGCACATCACGTTATTACACAACTCATTTTACCAAAATTTCAGGAAACACGAAATAGAAAACGTCTAGGTCATAAAAAAGCGGTTTTATTTACAAATTTTATTCTTGAAAATTTGTCATACTATCGTAAGATACATGGAAGCCGTACAAAAACTGATGATTGGGAAATTTTCTCAGACATCAGGTCAAAAATCCTAGTACTCGCGGAAAAGAGAGATTCTACTGGTAAGAAAATAAGGGTCTTTTTATCCCCAATAGACATTTATAGATGTGATGAGAAAAAGAAACTACCCTGTGAGAAATATTTTAGGGCTTTGCCTGAGATACCATTTATTTCAAGAAAATATTTTTCCAAAAGGATCTTAGGTAGTTTTACCAGCATACCAATCACTCAAGCAAGTAAAAGACGAAAGGTATATTCTTGGGATGATTTCTTCAATTTGATGGGATGTTGGGATATCCCAAGAGTAATACAAATAAATAAGAGTTATTCACGATATGACTCAAGATTAAAAGAAGATTTCCCAAATATCGATTGGGATGATAATTATAGACCTGATTCTACAACAGGATATGAAATTAGAGATTGGGCAATGCTAGAGTTAACTGATACTGTTCAAAAACATATCAATATAAAGAACAAAGTGGAAAAAGATCAATTGAAGAGTCGGTTAATTTATATGAGAGAAAGTGTTGCTAAAAATTGGAAAAAATATAAAGGTTATAAAAAAGCTAAGGTTTCATATTTTTACCGTAGGTATGATGATACCAAAGTAAATTCAACTTTTTATCAACAGCTAAAAAAACCTTGGTTTCCGAGGTCTGCTGATGGTAAATTATTACCTCCTTCAAAAATATATAAAGATACAATTGAAAATAGATATTTAGCCCTCCAAGGCTCTGATTTTATAGATACATCTCTAGGGTCGAGAGAATTTTATAGGGATATAGGAGTAATTGAGGAGCTAGTTCCTTGGGATGTACTTGAAAGATTGCAGAAGATAAAAACATCTTGGGATAAAATTAACCAGATTCCGCCAAACAGCTTTAGGAAGATGGAGGCTTATTATAAGTATTTAATTGAAAAAAGTAAAGCAAATCCTGATTTTAAAGATACGATTAAAACTATATTTTTAAATAAATATTTAATCTTTTTCCCTATAAAAGTTCTAGGTAAAACGAAAATATGGTGGCATAGAGATCAAGTATTTGCGTCAGAAACTCTGGATCATTCCCTTACTCCATTTTTTCAACCGTTGTTTCAAGAAGGAGCGTACAGCACCGAACTACAAGAGATTTTTATCTCGCTAGGCGTTAGAATTAGGCCTAGCTTTATAGAGTACAAAGAAGTCTTTCAACGAACTAGTAAGGAGTGGGGGAAAGCTTCAACAAATAAAAGGTTGGAACTTAAGGGGAAAATTAGTTATGCCTTAGAAGGTATAAATACATTGGTCAAAAGCGAATCAATAGACGATAATGAAGAAATTAAAAAACTATTTGATGAAGATATTTTTTTAACCGATCAGGGCCAGTTTTTAAAACCAAACGAGATATATTTGAAAGACGACTACGAAATTTGTGAGGTATTTCAAGATAGTGTCCCCACATTGTGGTATAGCGGTGAAATAGCAACTATTTCATCATCACTGGAAAAGATAGGTTTCAACTCGTTAAAACGTTATAAGGACAAAAGAAAACCAAAATTCGTTTGTAAAGAAATTCTAAATAAAGATGATGTAAAAAAAATGAAAGAATTTAGTGAAATTATTGAGGCCTTTATCGAGAATAGATTCAGCGCTGAATATGATAAGCAAAGAGAGAATATTGCTAGATTTAGGAATTTACAAATTCATACGGCAAAAAATATCAAAGTCACATACTTCTTGGATGGCAAAAAACGAATAAAAAATAATGTGCCTATTTATCTATCGAAAAACGAATTAGTGATATCTACCGCCGAAAACGACCCATGGATGGAAATAATCAGAGACGACTTTTCGAAATGTGTATCCTCAATTTTTGGAGATTTAGAACCTCATTTGAGACCTCTGATTAATGATTTGCATCAAAATCCGGAAGATATTAACATTGTTATTCAAAAGTGGGGGTTAGAAAAGGGACGTGTGTTTAAAAAATATGTTGAGGAAAAAAGTCAAGTAATTAATATGCCTTCTGCCCAAGAAGAAAAAGAACCTGAAACCTTTGAAGAATATGTTGAAGAAGAACCAATAACCCATGCTATTGATGTCATAACTGGACCAATGCAAACACCACAACCCAAGAGCAAGGACGAGGAAGTTTTTCCGTTAGAAACAATCACCGGTTTTACTATAAAAAACTTTAAAACAGGCGAAAAAATTACTGTACCTCTCGAAAGAAGGAAGAAGAGGAAAGGTAAATTGCCAAAAGAGAGGGAGATATCTAAAACTTTTACTCCTTTCTCATCTCAAATGACAGAGGATATAGCTGTAGAAATCGTAAAAATCTTTGAACAATCTCAAAATCGAGGAAACATAAAAGATGTAAGAGATGATGAAGAAGAGGGGTGTGATTTAATTTCATCTGGGAAGGGAGGAGAACGTTTGATAGAAATAAAAGCGTCCAAAGAAAAAAGATCACAAATTAAACTTCAACCATCTCAATATAAAAGAGCCAAAGAAGATAAGGAGAAGTATTACATTTATAAAGTAGAAAACATAGAGAAAGGAAAAGTACCCCATATCGAAATAGTTCAGAATCCGATAGATAACTCAAAAATTAGAATCGTTCATTTAGGAGAATTTAAGATTGAGGGGTGGGAAAACTCAGATAAAATTTTAATTGATGTAAAGATTGAGAAATAATAACGAAAATTAAACGCTCGCGCCGAAAGAAATATTTGCATCCCTCACATATAACCGATATGATTGAAAAGACCACATAGTCGACACAAATTACAGAGAGGCGGGCAACATCATATTGGAATAAACAGGGACACATCTCGTTTTCTTAGATAATTAATATTTTTCTTTTAAATTAGATAAATAGGGAAGGTGTGCCAGGTCAATATTTCTGTAACTTTTTGCGGAAAACCTATAGGATCTGAGGAGTTTCTTAACCGGATGGTTGAGGCTTTAGGTATTATTATAGATAGACGCCCTAAAGGAAGACCTCGTAAAAGAGAAAATTAAACCTTAGAAAAAATAGGGGTGTCCCTATTTTAATTAATTAAAAAAATCGAGAGGAAAGAGGAAAAGTGATATTGCAAGACCCCACAAACCACAAAGAAACACTAATTTTTGTTTAGGGAACCAAGAAAATCACAAGCCCTTTGGCTTTTACTGAAAGGTTTTTTAATATTTTTTTATAAAAAAGAAGGATTTTTGAGAAAAATGCAGTATATAGCTAATAACAAGAAATTACACAACTCTTTTTTATGTTCTGAAAATGATAGGTTTCAATCAGCAATGATAGTAGTAGAACTTAAAAATAATTTATCAGTGAGAGAGTTAGGGGGCAAAGGATACTCTTTGGGTGTTCTTATTAAAAATAACTTTGATGTCCCCAAAGGTTTTGTCATCATATCTGAGGCTTTTTTTAAGTTTTTAAAGTATAATGGTCTAACAGAAAAGATAGAAAAATTGGCATCCAAGATTGATAAAGAGAATTACAAGGAAGAAAGCTTAAAGATTAAAGATTTAATTTTGGAAGGAAAAATACCCGAAGATATAGTTTTAGAGATAAAGGAATCCCTAAATAATCTAAACGCTCAACATGTCTCCATAAGATCATCTGCTGTAAGTGAAGATAGTTTGAAAGCCTCGTTTGCTGGTATGCATGATACATTTTTAAATATAAAGTCAGAACCCAATATTGTCTTAAATTATATAAAGAAATGTTGGGCATCTCTTTTTAATGAAAGAGCGGTGGCCTATCGAATAAGAATGGGATTTACTCATTTAGAAGGTATGGCTGTGGTTATCCAAGAAATGATACCCGCAGAGATCTCTGGAACTACATTTACCGCACATCCTGATACTCGAGATATGAGTATCATGGTGATAG
>JAHJRV010000077.1 GCA_018830725.1 Actinomycetota bacterium
AGAGACATCAATGCTGCCAGAAACATTCTCAAATTAGCCCTATCTACCGTAGGAACTACGGGAATTAACGCCTGTGGAGTTGAGAGGTTGCTCTCGACTATGAAGCAGGAAGCTTTACGTCTTCAGGTGTAGAGTGGTTCACATACATATATCTTTCCATCTTCTACTCCAGGTTGGTCTAAAGGATTGATATTTAGTAAAGCACCCATAAAAACAGTTTGAACTTCTATCATAAAAAGGAGTTGTCCAATAGTAAAAGCATTTATCTCAGGCAATTTTATCGTGTAATTTGGTCTATTGTTTTTAACCAGAGCATGTTCCGTACCCTGTTTCTCTAAGTTGATTAATTGATTAATGCTTTTTCCTCCCAAATATTCAAAGCTATTAAATTCTGGATATAATTTTGGTATATCAATCTGGCTATTATAATTTTCTACCTCAACAAAAACGATTACCTTATCATATTGTCCTTGAACATAAAGTTGTAATTGGGAATGTTGATCTGTGGTACCAAGAGCACTAACTGGGGTGAATCCAGTATTTACAACTTCGTTTTCTAAGGAGTATTTTTTTCCCAGGCTTTCAGCCCAGATTTGACTGAACCAATCAGCAATTCCAATCAGTGAATTTGAATAGGGCATAAAAACTGTGATATTTTTCTTATTTTTTACATATTCTAAATAAAGTAAAACTGCAGATTTATAAGCTGGATTTTTATCGAGTTCAAAAGAAGGATTTTTATCAAACTCAGATGATGAGCATAATTTATCCATATAAGCAGCACCTGAGAGAAGTTGATTAATATCTATTCCTGAAACTGCTGCTGAAAGTAGTCCTACTGGAGATAGCACTGAATATCTTCCACCAACATTTAGGGGTACTGAAAGTGAAATAATACTTTCTTCTTTAGCCAGTTTTCTCAGATCTCCTCTTTCTGGATCTGTAGTTATGATAATATGCTTTTTCCAATCATCTCCAACAGCACTTTTTAATAAATCCAAAAAGACTAAAAAATTCGCTATTGTTTCACTTGTACTTCCTGATTTGGTAATAACATTAAAAACTGTTTTTCTTAAATCTATAATATCAACAAGTTCCTTAATTAATTTAGGGTCAATATTATCTAAAAAGAAAATCCTTGGACAATCCTTTCTATCTTTTTTGGGTAATAGATTATAAAATTTGTGATTTAAAGCATTATGAAGGGCTATATTTCCCAAGGCTGATCCACCAATACCTAAGACTACAAAGTTATCAAATTTATTTTTAATATCTTCAGCAATATCTAAAATTTCAGAGACCTCTTTATCTTGATAAGGTAATTGATAAAAACCTAATTCACCACTTTTTCTACCTTCCAGCACTCTTTTATGAGCATTTGCTATTTTTTCTCTTATCTTATCTATATCACTATTTGAGACTCCATGTTCACTTCCAATTGAATCTTCCATAACATTCTTAAAATCAAGTTTTATCTCCATTTTCTTTTTCCAATTTTTATCTTTTTTAATCTGTTTCATTTAAAATCACCTCATATGAGATATAAATCTAAATATTTTTTAATTAGAGTAAATCTCTAACACTGGACATATTTTATTAAATTTCTTATTAAAAGAAATTTAATTTAGTGAATAGGAAATAATTTGTATAAGAAATATAAAAATACTTGTTTATTATATAATTTTTATAAGAATTTATAAATTTAATATTATTTTTTTATTGTTACTAAAACAAAATAACAATTTTTTATCCTTTATATGTATTATTAACGAGATAAGTTTACAGTTTAATAAAATCTTCTTCCCTTTTAAGAGGAATAATTAAAAAATGGATGTTAACCTAACTCGTTAATAATACAAAACATGATATAAATAATGAGATATGTTATCATTATTAAAAATTTTATTATTTTATATATCTAAATATTCTTGAATTACAGAAAAACCCACAAAAAGGCTTCCATACTTTAGGCAGGAGATGAATTGTGAAAGATTTATATAGGCAGTATTTATGTGTGAGGAGGGGATAAGAATAAAGAGGTTAAGTTATTCAGCAATTTCAACATATAGAGAGTGTCCACTGCAATATAAACTTATATATATTGATAAATTAAAGAGACTACCAAAACCGTATTTTTCATTTGGAAGATCACTTCATAAGGCAACAGAATATTTTTATTCTGGTATGTTTACAGCACCTCCATCTTTAAGTGATCTCTTAAAATATTATGAGAAAAATTGGGAATCAGAGGGATTTGAAAGTAAAGGGGATGAGCAAAAACATTTTGAATTAGGTAAAAAGATACTTAAAGAATTCTATGAAATAAATTCCAAGGATTATAAAATACCTATTGCTGTTGAGTATAACTTTAATATAGATTTGAATGGTGTAGTTTTAACTGGCATTATAGACAGGGTTGATAAGCTTCCTTCTGGAAATCTTGAAATTATCGATTATAAATCTGGAAAAAGGTTTCCCTCAATTAATGAATTAAATAAGGATCTCCAGTTATCAATTTATCACATTGCAGCAGAAAAAATATGGGGGATTCTTCCTGAGAAATTAACGATATATCATTTGAGGTCTAATACGACTTTCTCTACTCATATAAAACCTGACCAGATCAAAAAGACCATAGAAATAGTGTTTGATGTATTAAATGATATAGAGAAAAGAAAATTTGAAGCAAAAGAAAGTCCACTTTGTTCTTTTTGTGATTTTCCACAATATTGTCCAAACTTTGCTCATAAATATGAGATTGAAAAAACTCCTCAAATGATTCTTGGAGAGACTGATATACCAAAAGCCATTAAAGAATATGTTCAAACTAAGGAGAAAATAAAAGAACTTAGTGTTAAGGCAAATGAGATTGGGGATGCTATTATAAGATATTGTGAAGATAAAGGCTTTAGTAAAGTATTTGGTGAAGAATACTCTGTAACAGTTTCCAAAGTTAAGAAAAAGGGATATGAAGAAGATGAAGTGAAAAAACTATTAGAAGATGAAGACTTGTTACATAAAGTGCTCTCTTTTGATTCTAAGAAGATAAAAGATCTTCTTAAAGATCCAGATTTAAGTTATGAATTAAAGAGG